>NZ_WVTE01000012.1:0-22103 GCF_009939605.1 Rhodococcus sp. YH1
TTGCCCATCGCGCTGCGCAGGTAGCTCTTGACCGTCTCCGGGCCGACCGACAGCCGGTCGGCGATCTCGGCATTGGTGCATCCCAGTGCCACGTGCGCGAGCACGTCGGTCTCGCGCGGCGAGAGCACCACGTCGGTCGGTTGCGGGGCCGGGCCGCCGAGCGCCCCGGCCAGCCGGTCCGACAGCGCCCGCAGCTTGCGCTGCAGGCCGGCGTCCTCCACGGACTGGGCGAGGCCGCGCAGTTCCGCGTGCACGTCCCGGATCTGGGCCGCCGCGACCGGGTTCTCGGACGGCCGATCGAGGGAGCCGAGCAGCGCCAGCCGCCGGTCCACCTCGTCCCGGATGGCGATCTCGCTGCTGAGCCGGCGCGCCGCCTGCACGAACGCCCCCACCGCGCGATCGCCGAGCGGTGAGCACTCACGGATCGCGCCGTAGAGGACGGCGCGGGCCGCCCCTCCCACCATCACCGGCACCGCGAGGATCGACCGCAGCCCCTCGCTGAGCACGGGCCGGTCGAAGTGGTGGGTGATCGACGACGACCGGCCGTAGTCGGGCACCGTCGCCGGCCGGGCCCGGTCCACCACGAGGCCACCCAGGCCCGCCCGCGGCGGCACCACGACCCCCTCGAGGCCGTTCGTGCGGGTGCCGAAGAACTCGGTCAGGTGCAGGTTCCCGTCGCGGACCTCCCCGGCGAACACGACGGGAATCAGTGCCTCCGCCGCGGTGCGGCGGAGCTCGCCGCGTAGTGCGTCGCTGTCACGGGGACGAAGGAGAGGCGAGGTGCCGGCCGGCGCCATCGGTCACCCCTTTCCGGGGGTATCGGGACGTACTTGTGACTTGGATCATAAAGGAATCGATCCTCGGGACGTTCACCCCGGGGCGCTTCACGAGAGGACGGATTCGATGACCACCGAGACCACCGCGCGTGCGTATTCCGAGCAGGAGGCACGAGTGCGGGAACTGCTGGACCGCTACGACACCGCCGACGCGTGTGCCGCACAGCTGCTGTGCGACGGGCATCCCGCGGACGCCGTCGCGTTCACGGTGGTCGAGGCGGACCTGAGCGCGAC
This sequence comes from Rhodococcus sp. YH1, assembly GCF_009939605.1. Lineage (NCBI taxonomy): Bacteria > Bacillati > Actinomycetota > Actinomycetes > Mycobacteriales > Nocardiaceae > Rhodococcus > Rhodococcus sp. YH1. The sequence continues at coordinate 1,071 of NZ_WVTE01000012.1, forward strand.
CGATCTGACCTTCGGTTACCTGCGCGAGCAGTCCTCCCGCTTCGCCGCGGCCCTGGCCGACCTCGGCGTCGAGCCGGGCGACCACGTCGCCACCCTGATGGGCAAGTCCGCGGACCTGGTCGTGGCGCTGCTCGGCATCTGGCGCCGCGGTGCCGTGCACGTGCCGCTGTTCACCGCGTTCGCACCCCCGGCGATCGGTTTCCGGCTGCAGGCAAGCGGCACGAAGGTGGTGGTCTCGGACGCCGACCAGGTGGGCAAGCTCGCGCCCGGCGAGGACATCCCCGCCGACGCGCCCTGGCAGATCGTCGTCGCAGGTCACACCGAGGGCGGTGCCGCCGGCATCGGAGTGAGCTTCGCCGACCTGGTGGCCTCGCACGACGCGGACGATCCGCGCGGTGCCGCGGTCGCCGTCGGCGGGCACGGCGGACTCGTGCAGCTGTTCACCTCCGGCACCACCGGCACTCCGAAGGGCGTGCCCGTGCCGGTACGGGCGCTCGCGTCGTTCCACGCCTACCTGGACTTCGGCCTCGACGTGCGTGAGGACGACGTGTTCTGGAACGCCGCCGATCCCGGCTGGGCCTACGGGCTGTACTACGCGCTGCTCGCGCCGCTGGCCGCCGGGGTGCGCAGCCTGCTGCTGCATGCCGGGTTCTCCGCCTCCCTCACCTGGCAGGTGATGGAGAAGTTCGGGGTCACCAACTTCGCGGCCGCGCCCACCGTCTACCGCAGCCTGCGAGCGGACTCGGCGCCCGTGCCGGAGTCGATCTCGCTGCGCCGCGCGTCCTCGGCCGGCGAGCCGCTCACGCCCGACGTCGTGGCGTGGTCGGAGCAGACCCTCGGCGCGGTGGTGCGCGACCACTACGGGCAGACCGAGCACGGCATGTTCGTCGTCAACGCGTGGGCCGACGGGCTGCGCGAGGAGGTGCGGCCCGGGTCGATGGGCAAGCCGCTGCCCGGTTGGTCCTGCGCCGTGCTGTCCGACGACTCCGACGAGATCGCCGCCCCCGGCGTGCCCGGGCGCGTGGCGATCGACACCCACGCCAGCCCCCTGCTGTGGTTCACGGGTTACGTGGACGCCCCGGAGAAGACCGCGCAGCGGTTCACGGAGGACGGCCGCTGGTACCTCACCGGCGACGCCGGGCAGGTCGACGAGGACGGCTTCTTCTACTTCTCGGCCCGCGACGACGACGTGATCATCATGGCGGGCTACCGGATCGGCCCGTTCGACGTCGAGAGCGTGCTGGTGATGCACGAGCACGTCGTCGAGGCCGCCGTCGTCGGCATGCCAGATCAGCTGCGCGGTGAGGTGCTCGAGGCGTTCGTGGTGCTGCGCGACGGTGTCGACGGCACCGACGAGCTCGAGGCGGAGCTGCAGCAGCTGGTCAAGCGCAAGTTCGCGGCGCACGCCTACCCGCGGACCGTGCACTTCGTGCCCCAGCTGCCGAAGACGCCCAGCGGCAAGATCCAGCGCTACATCCTGCGCCAGGGCTGAGCCCCCGGGTGGGGGCGGTGCGGCCGCCGGGCCGCGTCGCCCCCCGCTGCGCGGGGCCTATTCTGGTGGGCATGCCTGTTCGCACCGCACTCGTCCCCGGAACCGTCTCGCCTGTCCGTGCCGTCCCCAACGGGATCGAGCGACCGGAGTACGCGTGGAAGCCGACGGCGAAGGAAGGTCACGAGCCGTGGGTGCAGACCCCGGAGACCATCGAGAAGATGCGGGTCGCCGGCCGCATCGCCGCGCAGGCACTGGCCGAGGCGGGCAAGGCCGTCGCGCCGGGCGTGACCACCGACGAGCTGGACCGCATCGCCCACGAGTACATGTGCGACCACGGCGCGTACCCGTCCACGCTGGGCTACAAGGGCTTCGCCAAGTCGTGCTGCACGTCGCTGAACGAGGTGATCTGCCACGGCATTCCGGATTCGACGGTGATCGAGGACGGGGACATCGTCAACATCGACGTCACCGCCTACATCGGGGGAGTGCACGGCGACACCAACGCCACGTTCCTGGCGGGGAACGTCTCCGAGGAGCACCGCCTGCTGGTCGAGCGGACCCGTGAGGCGACGATGCGGGCGATCAAGGCCGTCAAGCCGGGCCGGGCGCTCAACGTCGTCGGCCGGGTCATCGAGGCCTACGCGAACCGGTTCGGATACGGAGTGGTGCGCGACTTCACCGGTCACGGCATCGGCGAGACGTTCCACAACGGCCTGGTGATCCTGCACTACGACCAGCCGTCCGTCGACACCGTGCTCGAACCGGGAATGGTGTTCACGATCGAGCCGATGATCAACCTCGGCACGGTGGACTACGAGATCTGGGACGACGGCTGGACCGTGGTCACCAAGGACCGCAAGTGGACCGCCCAGTTCGAGCACACCATCGTGGTCACCGACACCGGGGCGGAAATCCTCACGCTGCCGTGACTCGGCCGGGTGCCGGCGGCGGCGCCGTGTCGCGTACCGTGCTTCGGCATGGAACCGACTGACGTGGCGATCCCGGCCGGCACCTTCACCGTTCGCATCGACGGCCCCGAGAGCCGGCACGCGGTGCTGTTGCTGCCCGGCGCCGGGGAATCCGCCGACGTCTACGACGCGGTGTGCGAGCGGCTGCACCGTTCGGATCTACGCACGTTCGTGCCCGAGACCATCGAGGGTCTCGACGTCGCGGGCGTGCACGCCCTGCTCGACGCCCTGAAGCTGCCGTGGGTGCACCTCGTCGGCAGCGGCGCCGGGGCGGAGCTGGCGTGGGCCGTCGCGTCGGGCCGGTTCGGCCGGTTCGCCAGCCTCGTCGTCGCCGACCGGGGCCATCCGGCGGTGCCGGACGCCGAGGGCATCGTGCGGGACGCGAACGCCGCCCCCGCCGAGGTGCCCACCACCGTGCTCGTGGGCAGCGCGGCGCGGCGCGCGGAGGCCGACGCCTCGATGCGGTACGTCCTGTCGGAGTTCCGCGTCGTCGAGCTGAGCGGGGTGGGCAACATCCCGGCCGAGGCGCCGGCGGAGCTGGCCAGCGCGATCGCCCTGCGCACCGGCAGCTGGTAGCAGCGGGCGGCTTCGCCGCCGGTGTGTCCTTCGGGAGGCCGGAACCGCCCGAAGGACGCACGCGGCCTACAGACCCAGCAGCGCGTTCTCGACCAGTTCCGGCAGGGCCGGGTGGATCCAGTACTGGCCGGTGGCCGTCTCCCGCGCGGTGAGACCGAAGCTCATCGCCTGGATCAGCGGCTGGATCACCGACGACGCCTGGGCGCCCAGGATGTGCGCGCCGAGCAGCTTGCCCGTGGCGCGGTCGGCGATCACCTTGCAGAAGCCCTCGGTGTCCTCCATCGCCCAGCCGTAGGCGACGTCGCCGTAGTACTGGATCTTCACCGCGACGTCGTAGCCCTGGGCGCGGGCCTGCTCCTCGGTCAGCCCGACCGTCGCGATCTGCGGGTCGGTGAACACCGCGGACGGCACGAAACGGTGGTCGGAGCGGCGCAGCGCGGAGGTGTCCCCGCCCCACGCGTCGTGGAGCAGGTTGTGCTGCACGACCCGGGCCTCGTGGTTCGCGACGTGCTTGAGCTGGTGCGACGACGAGACGTCACCGAGCGCGAAGACCCCGCGCGCGGTGGTCCGCTGGAACTCGTCCACGACGATCCGGCCGTCCTCGTGCAGCGCGATCCCGCCGGCGGCGGCGTCCAGTGCGTCCCCGTTGGGCGTACGTCCCACCGCGACGAGCAGCGCGTCGCCGCTGACGGTGGTGCCGTCGGCCAGGTCCACCTCGACGCCGTCGCCGACGGCGCGGAAGGCGGTCGCGGGGTTGGACAGGTGCACGTCCCACCGGTCGGTGGCCAGACCGGTGAAGTGCTCGGAGAGGTCGTGGTCGAGGTGCCGCAGCAGCTGACCGGTGCGGGCCAGCACCGACACCCGGGTGCCGAGGGCGGAGAAGACGTGGGCGAACTCCATCGCGATGAACCCGGAGCCGAGGATCACGAGCGACTCGGGCAGCTTCGGCAGCCGCATGATGTCGTCGTTGGTGTAGTAACGCACCCCGCCGTCGAGTACCTCCTGCGGGATCACGGGCCGCGCGCCCGCCGCGACGACGACCTGGTCGGCGGTGATGATCTCCCCGGTGCCGGTGTCGAGGGTGCGCTCGCCGACGAACCGGGCGTGCCCGCGGTGGACGGTGACATTCGCGCAGTCCTCCGTGCGGTAGCGCTCTCCGCCTGCCGCGATCGGGTCGATCCGGCCGAACACGCGGTCGACGATGTCGTTCCACCGGACCCCGTCGACCGTCGCGTCCACCCCGTACTTCGCGGCATTGCGCACGGTCTGCGCGACCTCCGCCGCGTAGACGTACATCTTGGTGGGGATGCAGCCGACGTTGAGGCAGGTGCCGCCGAAGGTGCCCTGCTCGAGGATGGCCACCTTCTTGCCGTCGTATCGCTCGTCGACGATCGAGTTTCCGGATCCGGTGCCGATGATGGCCAGGTCGTAGTGGCTCACTGTTCTCCCGTAGTCAGGTTCGCGCGGACGGTCACAGGGTTCTGCTGTGACCGTCCAACCAGTCCAGCCACAGATCCAATTCCCGGAATGCCACCTCGAGGACCTCCGGTGTGGAGAGGAACACATCGTGGCGGGCACCGGTGATCGGGACGATCGTCGTGCGGTCGCCCAGGCACCCGGCCCAGCGGGCGATCTGCTTGACGTCGAGGACCGCGTCGGCGGTGTCCACCGCGGGGTCGTACGCCGGGGCCCAGCGCGTGTCCTTCGACCGCAGGATCAGCGACGGGACCCCGACGTCGAGTCCGCGGTGCAGCCGCGCGTGGCCGCGACGGACCGCGCGGAGCCAGCCGAACGTGACGGGGAACCCGGCCAGCGGCTTCCAGTCCAGGTCGTATTCCCACTGGCCGTTGGCGTTCCTGTGCAGGCTCATCCCGTAGGTGTCCAGGCTCTGCCCCGGGATGACGGCTCGGCTGCGGACCCGGCCGACGGTGTCGACGGCGACGGTGCCGAGGCTGCGCAGGATCGAGGGCCCCTGCAGGTCGAACCACGGGCTGTTGAGGATCAGGCCCTGGATCCCGGCGCCGCCCGTGCCGCCGGGCCGGCGGTTCAGCCGGTCGAGCCACAGCGGCAGGACCAGCCCGCCGGTGGAATGCGCCACGAGGAGGATGCCGCCGCCGACCTCGCTCCGGACGACCCGCAGCGCCTCCTCGAGCTCGGCGTCGTAGTAGGTCAGGTCGGTGACGAAGTGCGGCGTCTGCTCCGGTTGCCGGGAGCGGCCGCACTTGCGCAGGTCCAGGGCGAAGAAGCGGTACCCCTGGGCCGCGAAGTGCTCGGCGAGGTGCTGCTGGAAGAAGTAGTCGGTGAATCCGTGCACGTAGATCACGGCACGGTCCGGGGCGGACTCGCCGCCGGGGTAGACGGACGGCTGATAGCGGACGAGGGTGGCGGTGACCTCGCCCTCGCCGTCCGGATCGGGGCCGAGAGGCAGCGTGAGCTGCTCGTATCCGTCGCCGAGGATATCGGGCATCCAAGTAGTCACGATCACACTGTATTGGTCACTACGCGGACCTGTCGTGGGGGCACAATTGGGTGAAGACAAACGCCGGACAACGCGCGGGTAACCTGTTCGTCGCAGTCGGCGCGGCCGCGACGTCGCCGGGATCCGCGAGTGCAGCGAGACCCGGCCGACGAGCACGGACGTGCACGGGACACTCACGCGGAGCAGTGCGGAACGCAACGGCGCGTGCGAACAGACAAGGAAGTCGATCCTCCAGTGTCAGAGAACGTGGTAGAGGCCAAGACCGATGTAGTGCTCGTGGGTGCGGGCATCATGAGCGCGACGCTCGGCGCAATCCTGCGCCGGCTGCAGCCCGACTGGTCCATCACCGCCTTCGAGCGGCTCGACGCCGCCGCGGCGGAGAGCAGCGATCCCTGGAACAACGCAGGCACCGGTCACTCGGCGCTGTGCGAGCTGAACTACACGCCCGCCAAGCCGGGCGGTGGCGTGGACATCACCAAGGCGATCAACGTCAACGAGCAGTTCCAGGTCTCGCGCCAGTTCTGGGCGTTCGCGGTGGACAACGGCATCCTCACCGATCCCAAGAACTTCATCAATCCCGTTCCGCACGTCAGCTTCGTCCACGGCGCCGACAACGTGAAGTACCTGCGTGCCCGCTACGACGCGCTGGCCGGGCACCCGCTCTTCGCCGGCATGGAGTACTCGGAGAGCCCCGAGTACTTCTCCGAGCGGTTGCCGCTGATGGCGCAGGGCCGTGACTTCTCCGAGCCCATCGCGCTGAACTGGACCCAGGACGGCACCGACGTCGACTTCGGTGCCCTCACCAAGCAGCTGCTCAACAACGTCGCCGCGTCGGGCGGCACCGTGCACTTCGGCCACGACGTGACCGACCTGGACAAGCAGTCCGACGGCAGCTGGATCGTCAAGGTCCGCAACCGCCGCACCGGCCAGGCCCGCAAGGTGCATGCCCGGTTCGTGTTCGTCGGTGCCGGCGGCGGAGCGCTGCACCTGCTGCAGAAGTCGGGTATCGCGGAGGCCAAGGGCTTCGGCGGTTTCCCCGTCTCCGGTCAGTTCCTGCGCTGCACCAACCCGGAGCTGATCGCCATGCACAGCGCGAAGGTGTACGGCAAGGCGGCCGTGGGTGCGCCACCGATGTCGGTCCCGCACCTCGACACCCGCGTGATCGGCGGCAAGCAGGGCCTGCTGTTCGGCCCGTACGCCGGCTGGTCCCCGAAGTTCCTCAAGAACGGCAAGCTCACCGACCTGCCCGGCTCGGTCAAGCCCAACAACCTGCTGTCGATGATCGGCGTCGGCCTCACCGAGATGGGTCTGACCAAGTACCTGATCGGTGAGCTGATGCAGTCGCCGCGCGACCGCATCGGCACCCTCGGCGAGTTCGTGCCGCGGGCCCGCATGGCGGACTGGGAGCTCATCACCGCCGGTCAGCGGGTGCAGGTGATCCGCCGCAAGGGTGCGGGTGGAGTGCTCGAGTTCGGCACCGCCGTGGTCAATGCCGGCGACGGCACGATCGCCGGTCTGCTCGGCGCGTCCCCCGGCGCCTCGACCGCCGTTCCGGCGATGCTCGACGTCCTCGAGCGCTGCTTCCCCGACCGGTGGACGGCGTGGCAGGACACCCTCAAGGAGATGGTGCCGTCCCTCGGGGTCAAGCTCTCGGACGACACCGCGCTGTTCGACAAGGTCTGGCGCTGGGGCACCAAGTCCCTGCAGCTCGATGTCGCCTCCGCGGTGGAGGCCACCGCCCCGGCGGAGCCGGCGACGGTCTGACCGCCCGTCCTCCGATGCGGCCTGCGAGGGTCTCGGCCGGGTCCGGCCCTCGCGGGCCGCGCCGTCCGCCGGAACGCCGTGGCGCCCGCGCCCCGGCGGGATACCCTGATCCCAGTCGCTGAGAGGGGCGGGGCTGTGGGCACCGGTATGGAACGGATCTGGCTCGACAGCTACGCCGAGGGGGTGCCGTCGGACATCGCACCCCCCGAGCACTCGCTGGTCGACATGCTGGAGGCGTCGGTCGCTCGGTTCGGGCCACGTCCGGCGCTCGAGTTCTTCGGCGCGGAACTGACCTATTCGCAACTCGGCGACCGGGTGCACCGTGCCGCGGAGGGGCTGCGACGGCTCGGCGTGCGCCCCGGCGACCGGGTGGCGCTCGTCCTGCCGAACTGTCCGGAGCACGTGATCGCGTTCTATGCGGTCCTGCGGATCGGCGGCGTGGTGGTCGAGCACAATCCGCTCTACACCGGCGAGGAGATGGCCCACCAGTTCGCGGACCACGGCGCCAGGGTGGCGATCGCCTGGGACAAGGTCTGTCCGCTGCTGCAGCGGATCGCCGGGGACACGGCCGTCGAGCACATCGTGGCGGTGAACATCACTCGTTCGATGCCGTGGTCCAAGCGGCTCGCGCTCACCCTCCCGGTCCCGAGAGCGCGCACGTTGCGGGACGCGCTGACGGGGCCGGCGCCGGGGACGGTTCCGTGGCAGCGGTTGCTGGCCGACGGACCCCTCGACCCGGAGCATCCGCGCCCCTCCGTCGGCGATCTGGCGGTCGTCCAGTACACGAGCGGCACCACCGGCACCCCGAAGGGCGCGATGCTCACGCACTCGAACCTCGGCGCCAACGCCGCGCAGGGCCGCGCCTGGGTGCCGGGGCTGGTCGACGGCGCAGAGGTCGTCTACGCGGTGCTGCCGATGTTCCACGCCTACGGGCTCACCCTGTGTGTGACCTTCGCGATGAGCATCGGCGCCCGTCTGGTGCTGTTCCCCAAGTTCGACGTGGATCTGGTGCTCGCCGCCGCGAAGAAGCACCCACCCACGTTCATGCCCGCGGTGCCGCCGATCTACGAGCGCCTCGCCCGCGCGGCCCGGGAGCGGTCGGTGGATCTGACGTCGGCGCGCTGGTCGATTTCCGGGGCGATGCCCTTGCCGACGGAGACACTGGAACTGTGGGAGGCGGTCACCGGGGGCGTGCTGGTCGAGGGGTACGGGCTGACCGAGACGTCGCCGGTCGCGGTCGGCAATCCCATCGGACTCGCCCGCCGGCCCGGTGCCGTCGGAGTTCCCTTCCCGAGCACCGAGATCCGGGTGGTCGATCCGGCCGACCCTGAGCGCGACGTCGAACCCGGGCAGCGGGGAGAGCTGCTGATCCGCGGACCGCAGGTGTTCTCCGGATACTGGAACAAGCCCGAACAGACGGCGGAGGCGCTGCTCGACGGCGGCTGGTTCCGGACCGGTGACATCGTCCAGGTCGACCGCGACGGATTCGTCACGGTCGTGGACCGGATCAAGGAACTGATCATCACCGGTGGCTTCAACGTCATGCCGTCCGAGGTCGAAGCGGCGCTGCGGCTGTTCCCGGGAGTAGTCGACGCCGCCGTGGTGGGTCTGCCGACCTCTGACGGCAGCGAGGAGGTGGTGGCGGCGGTGCTGGTCTCGGGCGACGACTTCGACCCCGAGGCGGCGCGGGAGCACTGCCGTTCGCGCCTGGCCGCCTACAAGGTCCCGCGGCGTGTGGTGGTGGTGGACGACCTGCCGCGGTCCCTGATCGGGAAGGTGCTCCGCCGGCAGGTCCGCGAGTCCCTCCTCGTCGGCTGAGTCCTTCGGACGCCGTGCGTGCCGGGCCTGCGGCGTCCCTCACGATGTTCGTACGGCGGATGGCGCCGCGATCGGCCCGGCCCGTAGTGTTTGTGCGTTCCCCGCAGCGTGATGCGCGTTGCACAGTGCCGAAAGATGGGAAGTGCCGGTGTCCAGTGCTGCCGATGACGAGACCAACTACCTGGTCGGGCTCAATTTGCGGGGCCGGCGAGTAGTGGTGGTCGGGGGCGGTACCGTCGCACAGCGACGGCTCGGTCTGCTCGTGGCCGCCGGTGCCCACGTGCACGTGATCACCCGTGCGGCGACACCCGCGGTCGAGGGCATGGCCACCGCCGGGCAGGTCACCCTGGAACTGCGCGACTACCGTGACGGGGATCTCGACGGCTCCTGGTACGCCATCGCCTGCACCGACGAACCGGACACCAACGCCGCGATCGTCGCCGAGGCCGAACGTCACCGCATCTTCTGCGTCCGGGCCGACAACGCCCGCCGCGGCACGGCCGTCACCCCGGCCACCGCCCACTACGACGGGATGACCGTCGGTGTGCTGGCCGGCGGCGACCACCGCCGCTCCGCGGCCGTGCGCACCGCGATCCGCGAGGCCCTGCAGTCCGGTGCCGTCGTCGCCGACGCCGAGCCCGCCCGCCCCGGGGTCGCGCTGGTCGGTGGCGGCCCGGGCGATCCCGACCTGATCACGGTCCGCGGGCGGCGCCTGCTGGGTCGCGCCGACGTCGTCGTCGCCGACCGGCTGGCCCCGCCGGAACTGCTCGCCGAGCTCGGCCCGCACGTCGAGGTGATCGACGCCGCCAAGATCCCCTACGGCCGGGCGATGGCGCAGGAGGCCATCAACCAGGCGCTGATCGACGGCGCCAAGGCCGGAAAGTTCGTCGTCCGGCTCAAGGGCGGCGACCCGTACGTGTTCGGCCGCGGCTACGAGGAACTCGAGGCGTGCGTCGCCGCCGGAGTGCCCGTGACCGTCGTCCCCGGCATCACCAGCGCCATCTCGGTGCCGTCCGCGGCCGGGATCCCCGTCACCCACCGCGGCGTCACTCACGAGTTCGTCGTGGTCAGCGGCCACGTGGCGCCCGACCACCCGGATTCGCTCACCGACTGGGGTGCGCTCGCCCGCCTGCGCGGCACGCTCGTGCTGCTGATGGCGGTCGAGCGGATCGAGCAGTTCGCCGCCGCCCTGCTCGAGGGCGGCCGGCCCGCGCAGACCCCGGTCACCGTGATCCAGGAGGGCACGCTGCGCACCCAGCGGGTGCTGCGCGCCGACCTGAAGACCGTCGCCGCCCGCGTCCGGGAGGAGCAGATCCGCCCGCCGGCCATCATCGTGATCGGGCCGGTGGCCGGGTTCGACATCGGGCCGGTGGCCGGGGTCGCCCCGGGCGCTCGGTAACGTTGATCCACATGGCCGAAACCTCCTCGCCCGTGAGCTACCCCGTCACCACGCGTGCGCTGGGCCTGGCGATCATCGTCCTCAGCGGTCTGCAGTTGATGGTCGTGCTCGACGGCACGGTCGCCAATCTCGCGCTGGCGCCGCTGCAGGAGGACCTCGGTCTGAGTGACGCGGGCCGCAACTGGGTGCTCACGTCGTACGCCCTGAGCTACGGGGGGCTGATGCTCCTCGGCGGACGTCTCGGCGACGCCTTCGGCCGCAAACGCATGTTCATCGCCGGCGTCGGCCTGTTCACCGTCGCGTCGCTGCTGTGCGGCCTCGCCGTCAACGAGGGCACCCTCGTCGCGGCCCGCGCGCTGCAGGGCGTCGGCGCCGCCGTGGCCTCGCCCACGGCCCTGGCGCTGGTCGCCACCACCTTCGCGCCCGGACCGGCACGCAACCAGGCGATCGCCATCTTCGCGGCCATGACGGGCGTCGGATCGATCGCGGGGCTGATCATCGGCGGCGCCCTCACCGAGGTGTCCTGGCGCTGGATCTTCCTGATCAACGTGCCGATCGGGATGCTGATCGTGAGCCTGGCGGTGGTCGCGCTGCGCGAGACCGCGGCCGAGCGGCTGCCGCTGGACGTGCCGGGCGCGGTGCTCGCCACACTCGGCTGCACCGGTCTCGTCTTCGGGCTCACCGAGGGCCCGGAGATGGGGTGGACCAGTCCTGCGGTGGTCGGCGCGCTGATCACCGGTACCGCGCTGCTCGCGGTGTTCCTCGTCGTCGAGCGCCGCGCCGAGAACCCGCTGCTGCCGTTCGTGCTGTTCCGCAACGCGGACCGGGTCGCGACGTTCGTGTCCATCTTCTTCGCCGGTGCCGTCATGTTCAGCCTCGCCGCGTTCGTCGCCCTGTTCGTGCAGGACATCCTCGGCTATTCGCCGCTGCAGGCCGGCCTGGCGTTCGTGCCCTTCGCCTTCGGCCTGGGCGCCGCCGCGGCGGTCGCGTCGAAGCTGGCGGTGCGGGTGCGGCCCCGCTGGCTGGTCGTCACCGGGGCGCTGATCATGGCGGTCAGCCTCCTGTACGGCTCGACGATGTCGCACACCGTCGCCTACCTGCCGACGCTGTTCGTCCTGGTGCTCGTCGTCGGGTTCGGGGTGGGCCTGGCCGTGGTGCCGCTGCCGCTGTGCGCGATCGCCGGCGTCGGCTCGCACGAGATCGGCCCGCTCGCGGCGATCGCCCAGGTGGCGCAGACCCTCGGCGGCCCCATCGGTCTGGCCGTGATCGGCGCGATGGCCACGTCGCGGACCCTGTCGCTGGGCGGCACGTCCGGCGCCGTCGCCGACATGGATCCCGGCCAGCTCTACGCGCTGGGGGAGGGCTACCTCTTCGCCCTCGTCGGCTGTGCGGTGTGCGCCGTGATCGCGGGTGCCGCGGCGCTGTTCATCCGCTTCACCCCCGAGCAGGTGGCGCAGGCCCAGGTGGCGGAGAAGGCGGCGCAGGGCGCGTAGCCCCGTACCGGCCCTGCCGCCGAGGTGTGCCCGGCCCCAGCGGCGGGGTAGCCGACGGACATGTTGTCGACCATCACCGAGTGGGTGCGGTTCCCGGCGACGTGGACCGCACGCGCGGTACGCGTGCGCGGGCACGAGCGGTACGTCGCCGCGCAGGCGCTGAAGTCGGCCCTCGCGGCGGTCCTCGCGTGGCTCGTCGCCGCCGAGTGGCTGACGCTGCCGCAGGCCTTCCTCGCCCCCTACGTCGCGGTGTTCCTCGTCGAGACCACGGTGTTCCGGTCCCTCCGGCAGGCGGTGGTGCAGATCGGAACGGTCGTCGCCGGCGTGCTGCTCGCGGCAACGGCGGAATGGCTGGTGCCGGGGCAGACGGCGGCGATCGGCGTCGTGGTGCTCGTCGGCTGGTTCGTCGGCCGCTGGCGGCGGTTCGGTTCGAACGGGATCTGGGTGGCGATCACCGCGTTGCTGGTGATCGCGACGGGCGCCGCCGGCAGCCCCGTGATGCTGGGGGAGCGGCTGCTCGAGACGGCGATCGGGGCAGCGTGCGGACTCGTGGTGACCGCGGCGCTGTTCCCGCCGGTCTACCCGGTCGGGGACGAACTCGGGGTACTCGCCCGTGAGGCCCGATCCCTGCTGTGTGACATGGCCGCCGGGCTGGGCGACGAGGCGGGTCCGGGGCCCGGGGGCTGGGTGCGTCGCACGGGGGAGATCGACCGGATGATGGACCGCGCGGCGGAGTCGTCGCAGTGGGCACGAGAGAGTGTGCGGCTCAATCCGCGCCCGATCGCGGCCCGGGTCCGGGATCAGGCCTCGGCCTCCGACGACGTCCTCGACCGGCTGTGGTACGCCGTGCCGGCGCTCCGCGAACTCGCCCGCGTGGCGGAGGCGGCGTCGGACGGCGTTCTCGACGGGGCGGACGACGCGGCGCGCTGCTCGGTGCCTGCTCTCCTGACAGCCCTGGCCGAGCTCGTGGACCGGATCGGGGACGCCGCCGCCGACCCCGCCCGATTCGCCGAACCCGTCCGATTCGACGACGCCTGCGGCGAGTGCGCCGACCGGCTGGCCGAACTGCAGCGATCGGCCGCCGGGTCCGCCGACCCTCGGGTGGCGGCCGTGCTCGGTAGCTTCTGGCACCCGGCGCACCGGTTCCTCACCGCGGTGCAGGAGACCCGGCGCGTGCCGCAGTCAGGTCAGGATCACCAGTTCGGTGGCTGACGCCACCTCGACCCGCAGGCCCGCCCGGGACGCGACGCGGGCGGCACCGTCGACGGCGGCCGGCTCCGCGCGGGTCAGTACGAGCGCGCGGGCCAGCAGGCCCTTGTGGTGCTTGTTGAAGTGACTGACCACCTTGCGGCTCCCGTCGGGCTGCTCGGTGAGCACGGTCGCGGTGACCGCGCCGGGGACGGGCCCGAGCTGCCGGTACACCCCCGACCGCAGGTCCACCACGAGCTGCCCGGCGGCCTCGGCGGCCAGGGCGCCGCTCAGCTCCGGCCGCCACAGCGACGCGAGGGTCCCGGCGCCGGGCAGCTTCGATCCGCCCGACAGGCGATAGGCCGGGATGGGATCGCCCGCGCGCACCGCGCCGAACAGGGCCGACCCGATCGCGAGTCGTCGGTGGGCCTTCTCCCGCTGCGCCCGGGTGAACGAGCCGGCGTCGAGGGCGTCGAACAGCACCCCGGTGTAGCGCGCGAGAGCCGGCCGGGTGGGCGAGACCCACAGCTTGGCGTTGCGTTCGATCTCGTCCGCCTGCGTGGGACCCAGGCCCAGGGCGAGGCTCGACGCCTCCGGATCCGCGGCCAGGTCGACGAGCGCCTGCACCAGCTCCTCGCGGGTCGCGGTCAGTTGCGGCATCGACAGCTCGCCCAGGTCGAGGGGCGCACCGTCGCCGCCGTCGGACTTGGTTTCGGAAGGAGGCAGAAGCACCAGCACAAGCGGTAACCGTACCGAGGTCGGTTCCGGGGCGGCAGGTAGGCTGCTCTCCCGTGATCACCCGCATGTCGCACCTGTTTCTCCGCACCCTCCGCGACGACCCGGCCGACGCCGAGGTCGCCAGCCACAAGCTGCTCGTGCGCGCCGGCTACGTCCGCCGCATCGCCCCGGGGGTGTACTCGTGGCTGCCGCTGGGTCTGCGGGTACTGCGGCAGGTCGAGCGTGTCGTGCGCGAGGAGATGAACGCGATCGGTGGGCAGGAGATCTCGCTGCCGGCGCTGCTGCCGCGCGACCCCTACGAGACCACGAACCGGTGGACCGAGTACGGCGACGGGTTGTTCCGGCTCCAGGACCGCAAGGGCGCCGACTACCTGCTCGGCCCCACCCACGAGGAGATGTTCGCGCTCACCGTCAAGGGTGAATACAACTCGTACAAGGATTTTCCGGTCACCCTGTACCAGATCCAGACGAAGTACCGCGACGAGGAACGTCCCCGTGCCGGCATCCTCCGCGGCCGCGAGTTCGTGATGAAGGACTCCTACAGCTTCGACCTCACCGACGAGGGCCTGGCCGAGTCGTACCGGGCACATCGTGACGCCTACGAGCGGATCTTCGCCCGACTCGGCGTGAAGTACGTGATCGTCTCCGCGACGTCGGGCGCCATGGGCGGCAGCGCGTCGGAGGAATTCCTCGCCGAGAGCGACGCCGGCGAGGACACGTACGTGCGCTGCCTCGAGTCGGGCTACGCCGCGAACGTCGAGGCCGTCGAGACCCTGGCCCCCGAGCCGGTTCCGTTCGACGGGCTGCCCGAGGCGGTGGTGCACGACACCCCGGACACCCCGACCATCGACACTCTCGTCGAGTGGGCCAACGGTGCGCTCGACCGCCCGGTGACCGCCGCCGACACCCTCAAGAACATCCTCGTCAAGACGCGGCGACCCGGCGGGGAGTGGGAACTGCTCGGCATCGGCATCCCCGGCGACCGGGAGGTCGACGACAAGCGGCTCGGCGCGTCGCTCGAGCCGGCCGAGTACGAGCTGCTCACGGACGCCGACTTCGCGGCCAACCCGTTCCTCGTCAAGGGGTATATCGGTCCGAAAGCGTTGCTCGACAACGGAGTTCGTTACCTCGTCGATCCGCGTGTCGGAAACGGCACGTCGTGGATCACCGGCGCCGACGAGCCCGGCAGGCACGTCGTCGGACTCGTCGCCGGGCGCGACTTCACCCCGGACGGGACCATCGAGGCCGCCGAGGTGCGCGACGGTGACCCGTCCCCGGACGGTGCGGGCCCGCTCGTGTCGGCGCGCGGCATCGAGATCGGCCACGTGTTCCAGCTCGGCCGCAAGTACACCGACGCCTTCGCCGTCGACGTGCTCGGCGAGAACGGCAAGCCGGTGCGCCCGACCATGGGTTCCTACGGCGTCGGTGTCTCCCGGCTCGTCGCCGTGATCGCCGAGCAGCAGCACGACGACAAGGGCCTGCGGTGGCCCGCCGAGGTCGCCCCGTTCGGGGTGCACCTGGTGATCGCGAACAAGGACGAGGCGGCCCGGGAGGGTGCCGAGAATCTGGCCGCCGAGCTCGACAAGGCGGGCGTCGAGGTGCTGCTCGACGATCGCAAGGCCTCGCCCGGCGTGAAGTTCAAGGACTCCGAGCTGCTCGGCGTGCCGCTGGTCGTCGTCGTCGGCCGCGGCTGGGCCGACGGCAAGGTCGAGCTGCGCGACCGGTTCAGCGGCGAGTCCCGCGAGGTGCCGGCCGATGCGGCCCTGAAGGAGATCCTCGGCGCGTAGTAGCACCCCCGGTGGCCCTCGGGATCGCGTGCGGGCCACCGGGGCACCACACTGATGCCATGGACGACTGGGAGCGCACCGACGCCTACCTGACCGACACCCTGATCGGGGCCGACCCTCAGCTCGAGGACGCGCTCGCGGCGAACGCCGCGGCGGGCCTGCCGCCGATCGACGTCGCACCCGTGCAGGGCAAGTTCCTGCATCTGCTGGCGCGGATCCGCGGTGCGCAGCGCATCCTCGAGATCGGCACGCTCGGCGGGTACTCCACCATCTGGCTCGCGCGGGCCGTCGGCGACGACGGGCGCGTGGTCACCCTCGAGTACGAGCCCCGGCACGCCGAGGTCGCGCGCGCCAACCTCGATCGCGCCGGCGTGGGGGAGCGGGTCGACATCCGGGTGGGCGCCGCCCTCGACACCCTGCCGTCCCTCGAGGGCGGGGCCCCGTTCGACCTGGTGTTCGTCGATGCGGACAAGGAGAACAACCCGCACTACGTGCGGTGGGCGCTGCGGCTCGGCCGCCCCGGCACCGTCATCGTCGTCGACAACGTGATCCGCGGCGGTTCGGTCACCAACGCCGATCTCGACGACGAGCGGGTGCGCGGCGCCCGAGAGGTGCTGGAACTCATGGCCACCGACCCCCGGCTCGACGCGACCGCGCTGCAGACCGTCGGCGCAAAGGGCTGGGACGGCTTCGCGATAGCGGTCGTGACCGACTGAGCACTTCGCCCGCGGCGGTCGGCGCGAGCGGATGCCGCGGCGTCCCGGTCGAGGTCAGGGCTGCCCGGGCAGCGCGACGGACGGCGGGACGACCCCGAGGTTCGCGCGCCACCGGGCCGCCCGCATCGCGGACTCGGTGAGCGCCTCGATCGCCGCCCCGCGGGTGTGCTCGCTGCGTGCCCGCTCGACGACGGAGCGCCACGCCACCGCGACATCGGTCTCGATCTGCACCGCCAACTGTGCGGCGGAAACCGCGTCGGTCACCGGGAAGGGCGTCGTGTACCCGGCGGCCGCGGTGGGCGGGGTGACGGCGGCGGCCCGCAGCGCGTCCGTGGTGGCGTCGCGCCGGGCCCGGTGGGCGGCGGTGTCCGCCGACACCTCGGCCGCGCGGGCGGGATTGGAGAACGCGGCGACGATGCCGTAGCCGAACACCGCGGCGTACTCGGCGTTCACCGCGTCCACGAGGGCCTGCTGCTCGACGCCCAGCGACTGTGAACTCACGGCAGCAGCACCCCCTTGTGCACGGCGCACGCGGCGCTGATCGAGGCGAGCAGGCCCGCCCGGTAGCCCTGCAGGGTGCGGGCCAGGTCCGCGGCGGCGCGCTGGGAGCCGTTCAGTCGCTCGCGCAGCAGGTCGAGGGTGGGTGGATCCGCGGCCGGGGCCACGGTCGTCGTCGTGGTGGTCGACGCCGTGGTGGTCGACGCCGGGTCGGCCCCGGCGAGCCGCGCCACCTCGGCGTCGAGGACCTGGGCGTGGGTCGTGCGCTCGGCGCCGACGGCATTCAGGGCGCCCGCCCGGTCGGGGAGCAGCGCGACGAGCAGACCGGCGGTCGCGGCGTCGACGCGCGCCCGCTCGGCCTGGGCGATCAGGGGATCGACCTCCCCGGCGCCGTCGTCCGTGCCGGCGCCGCACCCGGCGACGGCGAGCGCACCGACGCCGCCGAGCGCGGCGCCGGACCAGCGCAGCACGGTGCGTCGGGACACGGGCGGTGAGGATGCGGGCGTCGGCACCGCACCATCGTGCCAGCCCGGTCCGGGCGGATCCGACGGTGGTCGGGCCGCGGGGGGTTGGTCACGGGAGCGCCGGATGCGCGATACCCTTGAATACCTGCCGGTCCGCTCGTGCGCCGGCATGACGTCCGCTGCGATCACAACTGAACGAGGAGCCTGTCGCGATGCCGGTGCCGCCCCCGGAGAGAATTGCCGAACTCGTCTCCGGCCCGATCGAGCGCGAGGGATACGACCTCGAGGACGTGGTGATCACGTCTGCGGGCAAGCACAGCACGGTGCGGCTGTTCGTCGACAGCGACGCCGGGTTGAGCCTCGACGAGGCCGCCCGCCTGAGCACCCTGGTCTCCGAGGCGTTCGACGCCGTCTCCGATTTCGGCGAGTCGCCCTACGTGCTCGAGGTGACCAGCCCCGGCATCGGCCGCCCGCTCACCCGCGAGCGGCACTGGCGCCGGTCCCAGGCCCGCAAGGCCCGGATCGAACTGGACGACGAGACGATCGTCGGCCGCATCGGCGAGCTCGTCGGGGACGAGGTCCGGATCGTCGTTCCCGGCCGCAGCGGGCCCTCGGTGCGGGCGATCCCGCTCGCGGAGGTGCGCCGCGCCGTCGTCGAGGTGGAGTTCAACGCGCCGAATCCGCGCGAACTCGAGCTCGCGGGCGGCCTGCCGGACGGCCGGGTGCGTGCCGGCGAGATCGCCGAGGGCGACGGCGACGACCCGGACGACGAGAGCGGCACGGACTACAACGGCACGGACGAAGTGAAGGTGGACAAGTGAATATCGACATCGCAGCCCTGAAGGTCCTCGAGGCCGACAAGAACATCCCGTTCGATGCGCTGATCGAGACGATCCAGACGGCCCTGCTCACGGCCTACCGGCATACCGACGGGCACCAGCCGCACGCGAGTGTCGACGTGGACCGCCGGACCGGTGCCGTGCGGGTGATGGCGCAGGAGTTCGACGCGGACGGCAACCTCGTCTCCGAGTGGGACGACACCCCGGAGGGCTTCGGTCGCATCGCGGCGACCACCGCCCGCCAGGTGATCATGCAGCGCATCCGCGATGCCGAGCACGAGCAGCGGTTCGGGGAGTTCGCGACGCACGAGGGCGAGGTCGTCGCCGGCGTGGTCCAGCGCGACACCCGCGCCAACGCCCGCGGCATGGTCGTGGTGAAGATCGGCGCCGAGACCACCGGCACCGAAGGGCTGATCCCGCCGGCCGAGCAGGTGCCCGGCGAGACGTACGAGCACGGCGACCGGATCCGGTGCTACGTCGTCGGGGTGTCGCGGGGGCAGCGCGGCCCGCAGATCACCCTGTCGCGGACGCACCCCAACCTGGTGCGCAAGCTCTTCGCCCTCGAGGTGCCGGAGATCGCGGACGGGTCGGTGGAGATCGTCGCCGTCGCGCGGGAGGCCGGCCATCGCTCCAAGATCGCCGTCCACTCACGGGTGCCGGGATTGAACGCCAAGGGCGCGTGCATCGGCCCGATGGGGCAGCGGGTGCGCAACGTCATGCGCGAACTCGGTGACGAGAAGATCGACATCATCGACTTCGACGAGGATCCGGCGAAGTTCGTCGGTAACGCGCTGTCCCCCTCGAAGGTGGTATCCGTCACAGTCGTCGACCCCGACGCGCGCGCCGCGCGGGTCGTCGTTCCCGACTACCAGCTGTCCCTCGCGATCGGCAAGGAAGGGCAGAATGCCCGGCTGGCCGCGCGGCTGACCGGGTGGCGGATCGACATCCGTAGCGATGCCGCGGCCGGCGGTCCGGCGTCGGCGGGATCGCCCGCGACAGGCAGATAGGCGTGGAATGCACGGTTCCGGCCCGATCAGCGGTAGAGTGGTCGATGGCTCAGCATGAGCTGCCCTCGGCCGACCGAGAGCGCACCGGTCCGGTGCGCACCTGTGTCGGGTGTCGGCAGCGGGTGCTGGCTGCCGATCTGCTGAGGGTTGTGGCGCGGGCGACGGAGCCGTCAGGCTTCGTGCTGGTGCCGGACCCGGGGCGGAGGATGCCCGGTCGGGGCGCGTGGATGCACCCCGATCCGGAATGCCTCGGTCAGGCGGAACGGCGTCGAGCATTCGGCAGAGCGCTGCGGGTGTCGGGAACAATCGACCCGTCTGCGCTTGTTCAGCTGGTCGGGGTCCGGAACGAGGAGGACTCGGCGTAGCGATACGCGCCGGACCGGGGACACCAACTCTGAGAAGAACAGGTACAAGCACTCATGAGCACACCGTGAAGCACCAGCGATGAACGTCCATCGGAGATAACCCGAGGTCGTGCGGGCACCAGCCGCTCGACCTCATCAGTGAGGAGAGCAGTGGCAGGCAAGGCCCGTGTACACGAGTTGGCCAAGGAACTCGGTGTCACCAGTAAGGAACTTCTCGCCCGTTTGAAGGAACAGGGCGAATTCGTGAAGTCGGCGTCCTCGACGGTCGAGCCGCCGGTCGCGCGTCGACTGCGCGAATCTTTCGCGAAGGCGAACGGCGACGGCGCAGCTCCGTCGGCGGCAGCCCCCAAGCCCGGGGCGCCGCGCCCCGGTCCCCGTCCGGCAGCGCCCGCCCAGGCCGCGCCGGCACCCGCCCCGGCCCCGAAGCCCGAGGCCGCAACCCCCGCGCCGAGTCCGGCTCCGGCTTCGCGCCCCGCCGCACCCGGCCCCAAGCCCGGCGCTCCGCGCCCGGCTGCCCCGAAGCCGGCCACCCCGCAGGCTCCGGCCGCGCAGGCCGCGCCGCAGGCTCCGGCCCCGCAGGCTCCGGCCCCGCAGGCTCCGGCCCCGCAGGCTCCGGCCCCGCAGGCTCCGAGCGCCGGCCCCAAGCCGGGCGGTCCCCGTCCCGGCCCGAAGCCGCCGCGCGTCGGCAACAATCCGTACTCGTCCGCACCCGCGGAGCGGCCCGCGCCGCGTCCGGGCGCGCCGCGTCCGGTTCCCGGTCAGGGTCGCCCCGCGGCCGGTCCCGGCGGTGCCCGTCCGGCTCCCGGTCAGGGTCGCCCCGCGGCCGGTCCCGGCGGTGCCCGTCCGGCTCCCGGTCAGGGTCGCCCCGCGGCCGGTCCCGGCGGTCCCCGTCCGGCTCCCGGCCAGGGCGGTCCCCGGCCGTCCCCCGGCTCGATGCCCCCGCGTCCGAACCCGGCCGCGATGCCGCAGCGTGCTGCGCGTCCCGGCCCGACCGGTCGTCCCGGCCGTCCCGGCGCGCCCGGCGGACGTCCGGCCGGCGCTGGTGGCGGCGGCGGTTACCGCGGTGGCGGTGGCGGTGCTCCCGGCGCCGGTGCCGGTGCCGGTGCCGCCGGTGGTTTCCGCGGTCGTCCCGGTGGCGGTGGCGGTGGCGCCGGCCGTGGTGGCCGCGGCGGAACCGCGGGTGCCTTCGGTCGTCCCGGTGGCGCTCCGCGCCGTGGCCGCAAGTCGAAGCGGCAGAAGCGGCAGGAATACGATTCGATGCAGGCACCGTCGGTCGGTGGTGTGCGGCTGCCGCGCGGCAACGGCGAGACCATCCGTCTCGCCCGTGGCGCGTCGCTGTCCGACTTCGCGGAGAAGATCGACGCGAACCCGTCGGCCCTGGTCCAGGCGCTGTTCAACCTCGGTGAGATGGTCACGGCCACTCAGTCGGTGAACGACGAGAC
>NZ_WVTE01000120.1:0-64576 GCF_009939605.1 Rhodococcus sp. YH1
TCTCGTATCCGAAGGTGTCGAAGCCGACGCGGCCACCCTGTTCGGCGATCCAGGTGTCGCGCGTCTTCTCGGCGTTCACGCCGTCGTCGGCGTGCCCGAACAGCACGCGGTCCAGCGGGAGGCCCTCTTCGTTGAAGATGGTGATGGCGTTCTCGGCGTCGATCGCCAGGTGGGTCAGGATCGGCACGCCGGTGCTCAGCGCGGCGCAAGCGGCAGCACGGTAGATGCGCTTGTCCAGCTCCGTCATCCGGCCACCACGGCTCACCCCGACCTTGATGACGCCGGCGCGGCTGCCGGTGTCGCCGATGCCGACGGTGATCTCGTGCACGAACTGCCGGGTCAGGTAGTCCACGCTCGCCCGTTCGAAGAACGGCAGGGCGGTGTCGCCGCCGACGAATCCGGTGCAGGCGATGATGTTCACGCCGGTCTTGGCGGACAGCGACTTGTAGTAGTCGATGTCACGGCCGTTGCAGATGCCGGTGACGTCGACGAAGGTGCCGCCCCCGTATTCGTGGAACCTGCGCAGCTTCGGGACGGTCTCCTCGTAGCGCTCCTCGGGGGTCTTCCACCATCGGGTGTCCAGTTCGGAGCCGGGCATGCCGTATCCGATGTGTTCGTGGATGGCGACGATGCCCAGTTCCTCGGTCGCGATCGGACCCAGAACGGTGTTCACTCTCGACACAACAACTCCCCTTCGGGAAAATCTCTTCGGCGGTTTCGGGTGGGGCGTCAGCGCACGGCCAGCAGGTCGCGCGGGTTGCCGGTGAGGATGCGCTGGATGTCCTCGTCGCCGAGGCCCTGCGCGGCGAGCAGGGGAACGAACGTCGAGAGCACGTAGCTGAACGGCAGGTCGCGGCCGGGCCGGCCCGTGTCTCCGCCGGGTTCGCCCTTCGACACGCCGGTCGCGTTGCACGAGAGCAGGATTCGGTTTCCGTGCCCGGCCTCGATCAGTTCGCGGATCACGGCGGCGCGCTCCTCGTCGGTGACGTGGATGTCGTCGGCCGTGCCCACGTGGTCGAGGGCGACGAAGGCTCCGCGGCGAGCGATCTCGAGCGGTGCGCCGGCGGCGATCGCGTCCTTGCGGTCGAGACCGCCGACGACGACGCGGTCCGCCGGCAGCTTCTCGGCCAGGACGATCCCGAGGTCGTGGACTGCGTCGTTCCCGTAGCGGATCGAGGCCGCGACTCCCGTAGCGAGGGCGGTGCGGGCCGCGCCGCGGAACAGGCTCTCCTCGGTGGCGGTCATACCGTCGGGATCCGCGGCGGTGGTCACCAGGCCTGCGGCGCCGCGGCGCTCGACGCGGGGAACCACCATGCCCTCGGTGATCTCCCTGGTGAACAGGTCGGCGAACTTCTCCGCGGGCCACGGGGTGGGCGGGTTGGTCTGCGGCGTGAGGAAGTAGCCGCCGAGCAGGTTCTCCGGGCCCATGCCGGTGGACGCGACGATGTGCACGCCTGTCGTGCGGGAGAGTGCCTCGTACAGCTTCACGTCGCGACCGTGGAACATGCCGGTGCTGTCGACGATCGTCCGTCCGCCGTGTTCACGGAAATCGGTCAGCTTCGCGGCCAGGGTCTCGAAGATCTCGGCGCGGTCCAGGGTGATGTCGAATGCGTGCTCCGCGCCCGGAACCACCGACAACAGCGCCTCGTGAACCGAGACAACCCCCAACTCGTCGGCGGGAACGGGGCCGAGGACGGTATGGACGGTGTTGCCCTCGGCAGTGTGGGCGCCAGTCATCGGCACTTCCTTTCGTCAGCGTCGCGTCAGCACGACGTGGTGCGTATCACAGTAGGCGTTCGCATTACATCATGTCAAGTAACGATGCATATCGACATGTGACTGTGCTGACAAGTCAGTGGCTGTACTGCGGCTAGAATCCGAGCCCATGTCGCTCCGTGCCGCACAGAAGCAGATGACCTACGAGCTCTTCCTCACGAAGGCACTCGAGCTGTTCGGAACCAAGGGCTACGCCGCGACCACGATCGACGACATCGCCACCGCCGCCGGCTCGACCCGGACCACCTTCTACCTGCACTTCGCGTCCAAGGCCGAGGTGATGAGCGCACTGCTGACGAAGGTCGACGCGATCCTCACGACGGCCGACGACCCCACGCTGACCGCAGTGGTCGCCTCCGGCTCGCGCGACCGGATCCAGGAGTGGCTGGACCGCAAGTTCTCGCAGTGGGACGAGATCAAGCCCTACCTCACCGCGTCCTACCAGGCCGCCCATGAGCCGGACGTCGCGGCCAGGACCGAGCAGTGGTTCGAGGACGCGGTCGGCCAGATGACCGAGGGGCTGAACCTGGCGAACCGATTCCCGCCGGACCGTCGCCGGATCCGCTGCGTGCTCGCGTTCGGCCAGCTCGAGTACCTCTCGCGCCGCTACTTCTCGGTCGGCTGGCGGACCCCGCGCGAGATCTGTCTCGACGAACTCACCGGTTCCTGGTGCCACCTGCTCGCATCGGACGACTGAGGCTCAGCATCGGCACGAGGAAGTCCGTCCCCGACGATCACCCGTCACGGGCCGCCCGGGACGTCGGTGCCGCCGGCTCGAAGGCGGACGCGTCGACCAGGATCCCCCGCAACCAGCCGATGAACTCCTGATCTGCCAGGCGCGGGTTCCACACCATGTCGACACCCAACGGAGAGACCGGCAGCGGGAACTCCTCGATGCGGAGGTTCACCCGTTCCCGCATCGCGACAGCGACCCGGAAGGTGTGTACCGCCACCCCACCGGCCGTTGCCACCAGATGCGGGATGAGCAGGTGGTCCGAGATCAATTGCCCGATCCGGTAATGGACGCCGTGCGCGTCCATCGCGGCGTACGGTGCCACCCGGTGCCGGGAGTCGTAGGTGACGTGGGGCAGCGAGGTGAGCAGGTCCAGCGCAGACGCCTCGGGATCGCTGTCCGGGTGGGCGATGACCACCCAGCGGTTCTCGTAGAGCCGGTGGCGCGGGTACGGCGAGGAGAACGCCTCGGACACGAGTACGACGTCCACCCCGTCGTCGGTGAAGTCGCTCGGATGCGGCTCGACGAAGTTGCGCATCCGGAGGGTCGCATTCGGTGCCCGCTCGGCGATCAGTCGCGCCAGATTCGGCCCGACCACGAAGGCGGTGCTGGTGGTCATCGCCACCGTGATGGTGCGGCTGTCGCGAGCGGGATCGAAGCCCGGGAAGTCCACCACCCGCGCGGTCTGCCGCAGCACGTCACGCAGCGGAGCGATCAGTTCCAGGGCGCGCGGGGTGAGCACCAGGCCGCTCCCCTGCCGCATCACCAGGTCGTCGCCGATCAGCCGGCGCATCCGGCCCAGGGCATGGCTCATCGCGGGCTGGGTCATGCCCACCCGGGCCGCGGCGCGGGTGACGGACCCCTCCTCGAGCAGTGCCAGCAGCGGCACCAGCAGGTTGAGGTTGACCGAGGCGAGCCGTCCCAGGTCCGGATCGCTCGGGTGGTCGAGCGGTTGGTTCATCCACACGAACTCTACGTATCCGTCGGCCGACCCCGCGGCGACAGTCGAAACTGCGGCGTCAGTCGAAACTGCGGCGTCAGTCGATACTGCGGTGTCACGCGTCGACCGAGGCCATGCGGCGCAGCTTCGGGATCGGGATCCGGTGATTGACGGCCACCGCGACGCCGCGTCCGTCGTCGTCGTGCGTCCAGCGCATCACCGACGGTCCGTGCGGGCTGTCACCGATGAGGAACTCGGGTTCCCCGGCCGCCGGCAGGTGGCCGGTCGCCTTGAGGTTCAACCCGAACTGCTCGGTCCAGAAGTACGGATCGAGGTCGAGTTCGGGCGCGGCGTCGCCGGCCAGGAGCGCGACGGCCGCGACCTTGGCCTGCTCGATCGCGCTGCTCCACAGCGGAATCCGGCGCACACCTCCACGCGTCGGGATCGCCGCGACGTCCCCGGCCGCGACGATGCCGGGCGCGACTCGCCCGCGCGAGTCCGCCTCGAGGCGGCCGTCGACCATCAGTCCGCTGGTGGCCAGCCACTCCGTGTTGGGAATGTCGCCGATCGCGGTGACGATCAGGTCGGCCTCGACCCGTGAGCCGTCGCTCAGGACCACGGCACGCGCGCCGTCGATTCCTGCGGCGGTACCGTCGACCAGTTTCAGCCCCTGGGCGACCGCAGCCGCGGTGAACGCTTCGGACAGGCACGGCCCCAGATGCGGGAGCATCGGCCTACCGTCGGCCACCAGCGTGACCTCGCATCCCGCCGACAGCGCCGCGGACGCGATCTCCATGCCCAGTGGGCCGGCGCCGACGACCACGACAGACGGCCGCGCCGCCAGCCGCTCCCGCAACGCGAGGGCATCGTCGAGGGTGCGCAAGGTCAGCTCCGGGCTGTCGGGACCACCGAGGCGCCGGGCCCGGGAACCCGTCGCGATCACCAGTCCGTCGAAGCTCAGCTCCGATCCGTCGGCGAGACTCACGCGGCGGGACTCGACGTCGAGGCCGACCGCTGCGACCCCGAGCACCTCGGTGGCCTCGTGCGTGGGCGGGGCCAGTTCGTGGGAACCACCGTCGACCAGGAGCGCCTTCGAGAGCGCGGGCCGCGAATAGGCCGCCCGCGGTTCGTCCCCGACGATGGTCAGGTCGCCGTCGAAACCCGCGGCGCGCAGGCTGTCACAGGCCGTCTGGCCGGCAATCCCGTTGCCGACGACCACGATTCGTCGGGGAGCTTCGGTGCCGTTCATGTCGGTGCCGTTCATGTGGGTTCCGTTCCTGCGGCTGTCGGTGTCAGGCCAGTTTGAGGGCGGCCACGGGGCAGACCCGGACGGCGGCACCTGCGGCGGCGAGTTCGGTGCTGCCCTCGGGGAGCTCGCCGACGTCGATGATCAGTTCGCCCTCGTCGTCGAGGTGCATCAGTGCGGGAGCGACCTCTTCGCACAGTCCGTGGCCTTCGCAACGGGGCCTGTCGAGCACGATCTTCATGCGGGGACCACCTTCAGGATCTCGAGTTCGTCGATGGAACGGGTGATGTTGCTGGGCACGCGAACCGGCTCGGCGGCCACGAGCCGCTGCGCGTGATTCGCCAGTGCCGCGATGACGGCGTGAGCTTCGAGACGGGCCAGACCCTGACCGGCGCAGCCGTGCGGACCGTAACCGAAGGACAGATGGTCGACCGGGTTCCGTTCGACCAGGAAGGCGTCCGGGTTCTCGTAGTGCCTCGGGTCGCGGTTGCCCGCACCGAAGAGGATCGCCACCTGGGATCCGGCCGGCACCAGGGTGCCGTCGATCTCCACGTCCTCGGTGACCGAGCGGCCCCAGGCATGGATCGGAGCCCAGAATCGAAGTGCCTCGTTGAAGGCCGCCGGCACCAGGGCGGGATTCCGGCGGACCAGGTCGAACTGGTCGGGGAAGGCCGAGAAGAGCGCGACGATGTTGCCGAGCGCGGTGATCGTGGTGTCCACCCCCGCACCGAGGTACTGGTGGATGATGTGGCCGGCGGTGTCGGGGGGAATGACGCCCCGGGCCTCGGCATCGAAGATCCCGCGACCCACCGACCCCGGTGCCAGATCCTCGGCCCGGACCCCGGCGCACCATTCGTAGAGTTCACCCGCGATCGGGAAGTTCTCGGCCGTCCGCTGGTTCATCGGGCCGATGACCTCGATCGCGGCCTGTCCCCAGCGCAGCATGTTGTCGCGCGCCGCGCCGGTGAAGCCGATCAGGTCGGCGACGACCTCGAGCGGAAAGGCGCGGGCCAGCGCATCGATGGCCTCGAACGATCCCTCGGCCACCAGGTCCGCGACCAGCGCATCGGCCTTGGCCTCGATCTGGCCCTTGAGTCCCCGCAGCGCCCGCGGGGTGAGGTTCTCGGTGAGCGCCGCGCGCAGTTCGGTGTGGATCGGCGGGTCGGAGGCCAGGGACGTGCCTCGGAGCGCCTCGTTGACCATCGGGTTGAAGCCGATCGTCCGGGACGAGAAGGTGCCGGGGTCGGCCAGGGCGTCGCGGATGACGTCGTACCGGGTGAGGGCATAGACGTCGTTGGCGGGCAGATGCACCACCGCGCCGAGATCGCGGAGTTCGGCGTACGTCGGATAGGGGTCGGTCAGGACCTCGTCGGCGAAGAGGTCGATGTCGGAACTCGCGGGAGTGCTGCTGGTCATGCACCCATTGAAGTGACTCCACTCACATAAATCCAACTCATATTGTGCATACGATTACATGCACATAGTTCATGTGATGTCCCGCGGTCTTCGGGGGTACCGCCGGTAGGAGATGGCGTTGAGGCGGGGACGGCCGCCTCTACGACCGGATGAACCGGCCGATGACGGTGGCGACCATGGCGGGATCGGTCTTGTGGGCCATGTGGGCATGCCCTTCGAGCATCTGGATCCGGGCGTCGGGAATTGCACCCGCTGCGCGGTGAGTTGCCTCGTTCAGCCGAGAAGGGCTTTCGGTGCCCGCCGGCAGGAGCGTCGGGGCCGCGATCCCGTCGAACCGGCCGGGCCGATACACCCAGCCCTCCTCGGCTCTGCACGCCCTGGACACGGTGGGCGCAGCGGCGAGGAGGGCCGGCCATTGCGGACCCGATCGCATTGTGTCGCATTCCTCTTCGGTCAACTCCAGGATCTCGACGAGGATTGCACGGATCGCTGTTTCCATGTCGCCGGCAGCCACCGCCTCCTCGATCGCATCGATCAAACCCGCGGGATAGACCATCCCCAGGCTCGGCTCGTAGAGCACGAGGTGATCGACGTTGCGCGCGAGGGCAGCTCCGCCCATCGCGCAGTTGGCCCCGTAGGAGTGACCCCATACCGCGACAGTCCCGCCGGTGCGGGCCACGACGGCATCCACGACCGCGGCCACGTCCTCGAAATCACGCTCGATGGCGTAGCCCGGTGTGTCGCCGCTCGCAACGAAGCCTCGGCGGTCCATCGCGAACGTGGTGACGTCGGCGTGCAGCTCGTCCACCAAGGGGCCGAACGTGGTGTGGTCGCGGAGGGACCCGTGCACCATGACGAGCGGCGGCCCGTCGCCGTCGACCCACACGGCCAGCGGTGTCCCATCGGTGGATCGAACGTCGAATCGGGTTGCTCTGCCCTCGGCAGCCCTCAGGTGACTCATGACCGTCTCACCTGCCGCCCTGTGCGGCTGCCGTGCGCCGGTCGAGCTCGGTGGCGAACGACGACGCGGCGTCGGCGAATTCGTCGGGCCGCTCGGCGTAGGTGACGTGGCCGCTGCCCTCCAGCTCGACGAAGCGAGCGTCGGGAAGGGCCGCGGCCAGTTGACGGGCGATCGACCGCAGCGACGGGTGGCTTTCGCTTCCGGCGACGACGAGCGCGAGCACTGTCACGGCGGCCAGGTCCCCGGCCGTGACCTCGAGCGACGGGGACCGCAGGTCGGTGAAGCCGATGTCGGCGTTGGCTCGATAGCGGTTCCTTCGCTCGTCGTCGATCATCGACCACAGCCCCGGGCAGACGACGGAGAAGAACGCGTCGACCCCGGCGGCCGGTCCGCCGGCGGCGGTGGCCTGCTCGACGCGGGGCACCACGTCGCGGAGGACGACCCGGCCGGCAACCGGATCGAGGCTGAACAGCGGCGGCTCGCTGAACACCGCGCCGCGGAGCAGGTGACCGTGGCGCAACGCGACCTCGACGGCGACGGCGGCGCCGCTGCTCGATCCCACCAGCAGGCAAGGGGCAAGTTCCAGGGCTTCGATCAGGGCGGCGGCGTCGTCCGCGTGCAGGGAGTCGCTGATCGTGGCGTCGCCGCGGGAACTTCGGCTGTGGCCCCGGCGGTCGTAGCGCACGCACGTGTAGCGGTCCGACAACCGCCGTGCCTGGTCTGCCCAGACCTCGGCGTCGCCGCACATACCGTGCACGAACAGGATCCCCCGCCCTGACCCCGTGCGCTCGAAATAGATTCTGGCGTCGTTGATGTCGATCGTGGGCACGGCTTCCTCCCTCGTCTTCGGTCCCTGTCGGAGAGTGTGAACCGGTCGCCGCCGGCGCACATCGGGCGTTCGCCCCATTTCCGACGCCGGTCAGGGTGAGAGGAGGCCGTGCTCCATCGCGAACAGCGTCGCGCCCGCTCGCGTGGTGACCCCGGCCTTGGTGTAGATGTGTTCGATGTGGTGTCCCACCGTCTTGGGCGAGATGACGAGGGCGCTCGCCACTTCCTTGTTGGTGCGGCCGCGGGCGATGAGCGCCAGCACGTCGACCTCGCGCTCGGTGAGACCCGCGGGACGGGAGACCCGCGGCGGGCGGCTCACCTGACCGGCAGCATCGAGCACCGCGTCGACCTCGACCCGGGTGAAGCGGCCCGCGTCGACCTCGTCGAGCAGCTGCGACGCCGCCTCGGCCGGGGTGAGCGCCGGCCGGTGCGGCCGGTTCTCGGTCATCGCGTGGTAGGCATCGGCGGCGCCCAGCAGCCGGGCACCAAGGCCGAGCTGGTCTCCCGAGGCCCCGCGGTGGTAACCGGAGCCGTCGGCTCGCTCGTGGTGGCGTGCCGCCAGGTCGGCGAGGGGGGCCAGCAGCGCGCAGCGGTGCAGGACCCGCTCGCCGAGGTAGGGGTGCAGCCGAACCCGTTCCCACTGCTCGGCGCTGAGCGGACCCCGGCGATCCCAGATCCCGTTGGGGATACCGACACGTCCGACGTCGTGGACCAGTCCGGCTCGGCCCAGCGTCGTCGCGTCGGCAGTGGCAAGGCCGGCAGCTTCGGCGGCGGCAACGGCCAGCCGCGAGACCCCGGTGGAGTGGCCTCGAAGGTACGGCGACTTCAGATCGGCGAAATCGGCCACCGCGGTCAGAGCCACGTCGAGGTTGCCCGACTCGATCGTCAGGGCCGGTGCCGGCTCGGCATCGAGGACCGCCGCGCACGGGTCGTCACCGATTCCGGCGAGCCAGTGTTCACCGTCGGCGACCACGGCGTCGACCACGGCCGGGTCGTACGCGCGGCCCCGGCGGTGCAACAGCACGTCGGTGGCTGCCGCCCAGCCCGCCCGGCGCGCCCACAGCTCGGCGTCTCGGGCGACCGTCACGATCCGCACCGCCACCGGCACCTCGTCGGCCGCCAGGCCGGCCGGATAGCCCTTGCCGTCCCAGCGCTCGTACGCATGCGCGAGCGACCGACGGACGGATTCGGCCATCCCGAGGCGGGTTGCCAGGCGGGCGCCCGCCTCGCAATGTTGCGACAGGCTGCGCCGATTCATGTCCGGGTCGCTCAGTGCCCGCACAATCCGCCCCACGCGGCGGTGCGACGGGAGATCGTGCGCCAGATGGCGGACGAAATAGCGCACACCTTCACCGGGCTCGGCCATCAGCATCGGCGCCATCGCCGCGTCGAATGCGATGTCGTCGCCGCCGGCCAGTACCGCGGTCTCCGACGCATCCGACGTGCATCCCAGAAACCGAAGCAGCGCAACGTAGTACACGCAGGACCGCGCCGGCGCAGCCAGCCCGAGTGCCTCCGACGCGGCCAGTGACAGCCAGCACGTACGCAACCCGTGCTCCATCGGTTGCCCCGTGCCCAGATCCGTCGCCAACGACAACGCAATCGTCAACTCCGCCACGCGTCCGGACCGGGCATGGTCGCTCACAACCACCACTATCCCAGCCGGAACTCCCTGGTAGTCGCGATTCGACCGTCGATCCTGCGGCGGTCCGCGGGTCGGCCCGTCTCGTGAGGCAGGTTCGGGGACATGACGCTTCTTCCTGGCGGATTCGCCTCGACCGAAGCGGGTTGCCGCGCGACGGGTCAGTCGCGCAGGAATTCGAGGACGGATTCCGTCCGGCCGAGGATCGCGTGCCCGGCCTCGGGTAGCACCTCGACGGTCGCGTGCGGGAGGCACCGGTGCACGCGGTCGGCGGTGCCCTCGGAGTCGAACAGGACGTCGCGGCCACCGACGATCACGAGCGCGGGCATGGTCAGCCGCCGCAGCGCGTCGTCGGAGAACACGGGCAACCGCTCCGTACGCGGCTTGAAGTGAGCGAACGTCAGCACCACCTCGTCGAGGACCGGACGCGTCTCGGGAGTGTCCAGGCCGGTGACGACGGCCGCCGAACGGAGTGCCCCCCGGCGCCCGAAAAGACGCAGGAACATCGCCTTGACCAGCCAGCCCATCCGCTGCCGGCCCAGGCCACCGGGGCACAGCAGGACCAGCCGCGGCACCCGTTCCGGGCGCCGGGTGGCGTAGTCCACCGCCATCCAGCCGCCGAGGGACACGCCGACGATCGCAGCGCTCGTGACCCCCAGACCTTCGCGCACGTCATCGAGCCACAGCGCGTACGCATCGGAGGCCAGGGGCGGCCGGGACGGCGCGCTCTCCCCCGGTTCACCGACGAGGTCGACGGCGTAGGTTCGGAAATGCCGCGCCCAGGAGCCGATGTCGTCGCGCCACATCGTCGCGTTCGCTCCCGAGCCGTGCAGCAGCAGCACGGGCGGCGCGTCGTCCGGACCGGAGACGAGCACGAAGGTCTCCCCCTGGCGGGTGGGTACCCGCACATGCTCGGCCGGAATCGGCCAGTCCCGCAGGGCATCACGATAGCGCCGCCGGACCTCGCGGGCGCCGGCCTCGGACGTGTAGATCGTGGTCATGACTCGAGCACCCCGTCGATGTAGTCGAACAGCCGGGCGGTGTCGGCCAGCCCGCCGAGGATGACGATCTTCATCCTCGCCCTCCTCTCGTCGTACACCGTCTCGATCCGCAGCGGCTCGTCGCCCGAACGGCGGTTGCCCGCCGCGCTCGTCACGAGAGTGGTCAGGCGGTGGGCCGTCTCGGCGCCGACCGCGTCGATCTCCACGATGCTCGACACGTCGGTGTGCCGCCGGCGTCCGGCCGACTCGCGCGACGACGGCGGCATCGGGCGGCCGGTGAAGGCCTCGAGGTCCTGCTGCGCGATGCGGTACTGCTTGCCGATGCGGACCGCGGGGAGCCGCCCGGAGCGCACGTAGTTGCGGACGGTGCGCACGTGCAGACCCAGGCTTTCGGCCACCTCGTCCACCGAATAGAGACGTTCACTCACATAAATACCCTAAACTTCCCTCCCTATCCGTGCAATAGGGATATTCAAGTGCGTATGAGGAACCTCCCTCGCTCCTCGCCTCCCGGCCCTTTCTGCCCTCGTCGCACACCGGCGGGCACGGGGAGTTCACTACGGCCGGTCCGGGTAGCACCCCACCGTCAGCCCCACCGTCGCGGCGAGATAGCTGCCGAACGAGATGGAGGAGCCGTCCGCGGCGAACATCCGGATCTGGAGCCCGGTCTCGACCGGCAGCGACCGGGCACCGCGGAAACCGGTGCCCGCCAACGATTCCTCGAACACCCGCGCCGCCCGCTCCAGCTGCCCCGGCGGCACCGGCCGATCGGAGAGGTGGATCGGGAGGAACACCGTGGTGCCCGCCGATCCGTCGGGCAGCTCGCAGTAGGCCGTCGTGGCCGGGTCCGATTGCCGGAACTGCATCTCCGGGAAAGCGTCCGACAGAGCGGCCATCGCGTCGCGCTGGACCCGGGTGTAGTACTCGACGGCACCGGCGCGGTCCGCCGCCACCGGCTCGGGCACGGCGACGGGGACCGGTCCGCCCCCGCACCCCGCAAGCGACAGGGCCAGCACCGGCACACCGACGCGCAGAACCTTCATCGCACCACTCGCTCCGGGAGGCCGCCGACGACCGCGGCGACGTTGTACAGGCTCATCGTTCCGTCGCTCAGGTACTCGCTGTGCCCGGTCGAGCCGAGCCGCGGCCGGCCGGACGCGTCCGCCCCGGCGTCGCTCGACAGGTGGGTCACGCCGTCGAGGAAACTCGGATCGCCGTCGAACGTGCCGACGTCACCGACCGGGTCGCGGTCGGCCTCCACGAGGTACGTCGCGCCCGGCGGCACACCGAGTTCGGCGACGTCGTCGGTGCCGATTCCCGGGGCGCCGAGGAACACGGCGGCGTCCACCCCGACACCCTGCTGCAGCGCCAGGCCGGTGGCGAGCGCACCGTAGGAGTGACCGACGGCGGTGACGTGCGGGTCCCGCTCGGCGTACAGACCGTCGAGAAAGCCGGCGAGCCGCGGGGCGGCACGAACCGCCGCGAGGTCCGACACCGGGCTCAGCTCGGTGCGGGCGAGGCCCCAGCCCCATTGCGGCACCTGGTAGTTCAGCCACGTCACGGCGGCGACCGACTCGGCGGCACGGCCGGCCTCCTGCAGGTGGCGCATGGCCTCCTCCCGCAGCGCCGCCATCCGGGTGTCGTACCCGGCGAGGTTGCCCTGCACCGTGGAGCCGGCGCCGGGGGTGAACACGGTGACGTGGTCGGCGGTGTCGACGTCCCCGACCGCCACCGCGGCCATCGCTTCCCGGCCCGACAGATCGAGGCCCAGCAGCCGCCGGTCCTCGCGGGCCAGCGTCGTCTCGATGGCGTCGAGCGCGGCGATCTTGTTGCGGGTCTGGGCGAGTCCGGCGTCGGCGTTGCTCGCCAGTCCGCCGAGCGGATCGGCGTCGAGCTGGGCCTGCAATCGGGCGGCGACCTCCTCGAGCCGGCGCCGTTCCCCCGCCACTTGCGCGCGGTTGGCCAGGTCGCGGACCGCGGCCGGCACGCCGTCGAGGTTGCCGATCAGCTCGGGTGCCAGGGTGACGACCTTCGTGCGCTCGCCGTGGTCGAGTCCGGCCCACCACGCGGCCACCTGGGCCGCCGCCGTCCCGGGCGCCGGCACCGCCGGGGTGGACGCGGGCGCAGCGCGCACGCACCCGAAACCGAGCGGACGCGAAGGGCTTTGGTCCGGCACCCGGCCGAGGTCGGCTGCGGCCCGCCGATCCAGCGTCTCGGCCCGGTCGAGGACCGCACGGATGCGGGCCTGTGCCTCGTGCCGCTCCGGGTCGGTACCCGGTCCGCCCGCGACGGTTCCGTCGTCCCGCACGGTCAACGCCCGGTCCCGCGCCCAGCGGGTCGCGTCGTCGAGTTCCGCGCGCAGTGCCCGCAGCCGCGGCGCGCACCACGCCGCGCAGCGGCTCACCTCCCGATACGCGTCGGACCGTCGCACGATCCCGCCGGTGACGTCATCGAGCCGCTGCTCGGCGGCCGCGTGCGCGAGCCCCGACCACTGTCCGTCGAACCGTCCCGACGCGGTGATCTGCGCGCCGATCCGCTCGAGTTCCCCCGCATGCCGGTCCAGCACCGCGCCGAGACCGTCCAGCGCATCCGGGTCCCACCGCTGCAACTGCCGAAGATCCATTCGATCCACCCCCTCGGCGCGGCAGCGTAATCCGCTGCGCGCCTGCCGCGGCGGGATGCACTGCCGCCGGCGTGAAACTGTGGAAGAACGGGCCGGTTGTGGACAACTCACGTCCGGAGACGAGGGTCCCGGTCACCGCGGCCGGGTCGCGCCTGCGGCAGCACGAGTTCCGCCCCCGGCGCGCGGGGCACCGGGGGCGGAGGGAGACGGGCGAGGGATCCCGTCGCGTCAGATGTCGGAGATCGCCTCGAGCGGCGGCGTGCGTGCGGCACGGACGCCGGGCCACAGGGCGGCGAGCACACCGACCACGCCGGAACCGACGAGCATGGCGATCACCTGCCCCCACGGGACGGCGATCTTGTCGAGGCCCTGGTCGGCCAGCGTCCGGACGAAACCCCAGCCGAACGCCAGGCCCAGCACCAGACCGACGACCGCGCCGAACACCGCGATGAGCATCGACTCGATGTAGATCGTGCGGCGGACCTGGACCCGCTGCATGCCGACCGCGCGGAGCATGCCGATCTCCCGGCGACGCTCCACCACCGACAGGGCGAGGGTGTTGACGATGCCCAGGACCGCGATGACCACCGCCAGCGCCAGGAGCCCGTAGAGCACGGCGAGCAGCGTGTCGATCTGGGCGGCCTGCTGGCCCTTGAACTGCTCCCGATCGAGCACCTGGACCACGACGAACTGCTTGGTGGCGTCCTCGAGCGCCGTGCGGATCGTCTCCGGATCGCTGCCGGCCGCGGTGTTCACGAACACCACGAAGTCCGAGCGCGACGCAGGCGGGGTGAACTGCTGGTAGACCTCCTCGGAGACGACCCACGAGCCGAGCAACTGGTTGTCGGCGAAGATGCCGCTCACCGTCGTGCCGACGTCCTCGCCGTCGCGGCTGGTGAGGGTGACCGCGTCGCCGACCTTCCAGCCCTTCTCGCCCGCCGTGGTCTGCGACACCAGCAGGTCGGTGCCGGCGACGTCCTCCCGGCCCTCGGTGACGTCGACCTCGAGCACGTCGCCGAGGGGGCCGGACAGCGCGACGCCGAACGTGTCCTCGTCGCCGATGCGCGCCGGGACGCCGTGCATCGCGATGGTCTCCTCCACGCCCTCGGCCCGCGCCGCTGCGGCGGCGGCCCCCACGGGCACCCCGATCATCTGCGGTCCGGTGAGCATGAAGTCGGACTTGACGCCGGTGTCGACGAGCGAGTTGACGCTCTCCTTGGCGGACGCGCCGAACACCCCGATCACCGACACCAGCATCAGACCCAGCGTGAGCGCGAAGGCGGTGGCGGCGGTACGGCGGGGGTTGCGCACCGCGTTGGTGCGGGCGAGCCGGCCCACGGCCCCGAACGGGCGGGCGAACACCGCGCCGAGCCCCGCGACGAAGGGCCGCGACAGCGCGGGCGCCGCGAGCAGGACCGCGATGATCAGGGCGAAGGCCCCGACGCCGACGGTGGAGGCCGCGCCACCGCCGGTGCCCTGGGCGCCGACGACGACGGTGACGGCACCGGCCACGGCGGCGACGGCTCCGATGACGGTCCGCAGCCGCAGCGACTCGACGGTCGCGGTGGACTCCTCCCGCATGGCCGCGACCGGCGGGACCTTGCTCGCGCGGCGGGCCGGCGCGTAGGCGCTGACCACGGTGACGACGACGCCGATGAGCAGGGCCACGAGCACGGTCCGCGGCGCGAGCTGCAGCGGGCCCGAGGGCAGGCCGACGTCGAACGCGTTGAGCGCGGAGCGCAGCCCGTAGGCCAGGGCCACGCCGCCGGCGATGCCGAGGGCACTGCCCACGATCCCGACGACCAGTGCCTCGAGGTTCACCGACCGGCCCACCTGGCTGCGGCTCGCCCCGATCGCCCGCAGCAACGCGAGCTCCCGCAGTCGCTGCGCAACGATCATCGAGAAGGTGTTGTAGATGATGAAGGTGCCCACCAGCAGCGCGATCGCGCCGAACGCGAGCAGGAAGTAGTTCAGGAAGCTCAGCGCCTCCTCGATCTCGGTCTTGATCTCCTCGCTGACCTCGGCGCCCGTCTGGACCTTCTGGCCGGGCACGGCGGCGGCGATGCGGTCCCGCAGCTCGTCCGCGGGCACACCGTCGCCGGCGACGTCGATGTACTGCACGTGCGTGCCGTCGGTGAACAGGGTGCGGGCCTGGTTCTCGGTGAACATCGCCCCGACGTAGCCGCCGGTGTCGGTCTCGACGTCGTAGATGCCGCTGACCGTGACCGGGACGATCCCGGCCGAGGCGGCGAGGATCTTCGTCGGGTCCCCGACGGACAGTCCGGCACGCTCGGCGGCGCTCGAGTTGAGCGCGATCTCGCCGTCGACGGCGGGCGGCTGGCCGGCGACGAACGCGGTGGGATCGCCGAGCTGCTGGTCGGGCGGCAGGTAGGCGGTGCCCTCGCTGGGGGCGCCGCCGGTCTGGATGGCCGCGCCCTCGGAGTCGAGGACGATGACCGGCCCGCCGAACGCCGGCACCACGGTCCGCACGCCGGGGACCGCGGAGACGACGGCGACGTCGGAGTCGGGGACGCCGCTCGCGCCCTGCTGTTCGCTGCTGACACGGACGTCGACGCCCTTGGCGGCGTCGGCGAAGATGCTGTCGAATGTGCGCTGCAGGGTGTCGGTGAAGACGAAGGAGCCGGTGACGAACGCGGTGCCGAGCACCACGGACAGGACGGTCAGCAGCAGCCGCACCTTGTGGGCGGCGAGATTGCGCAGGGCAACCCTGCGGATGGGATTCGCGCTCATGATCGGCTCGCCCTACTTCGCCGTGGGAACGGCGACGGCGTCGAACTGCTTCATCCGGTCGAGCACCGAGTCGGCGGTCGGGTCGCGCATCTCGTCGACGATGCGCCCGTCCGCGAGGAACACCACCCGATCCGCGTAGCTGGCCGCACGCGGATCGTGGGTGACAATCACGACCGTCTGCCCGAACTCGTCGACCGCGGCCCGCAGGATCGACATCACCTCGCCCGAGGAACGGGAGTCGAGGTTGCCGGTGGGCTCGTCGCCGAAGATGATCTCGGGCCGGCCGGCGAGCGCGCGGGCGCACGCCACGCGCTGCTGCTGACCGCCGGACAACTCCCCGGGCCGGTGGTCGAGCCGGTCGCCGAGTCCCAGGCGGTTCACGACGGTGTCCAGCCATTCGCGGTCGACCTTGCGGCCGGCGATGTCGACGGGCAGCGTGATGTTCTCGAGGGCGGTGAGCGTGGGCACCAGGTTGAACGCCTGGAAGACGAAGCCGATGCGGTCGCGCCGCAACTGCGTCATCTGTTTGTCCGACAGGTCGGTCAGGTCCGTGTCGCCGAGGACCACCGAACCGGACGTGGCGGTGTCGAGGCCGGCGAGGCAGTGCATCAGCGTCGACTTCCCCGAACCCGAGGGACCCATGATGGCGGTGAACTCCCCCGCCGCGAACTCCGCGTTCACGCCGTCGAGGGCGTGGACGGCGGTCTCACCGGTTCCGTAGGTCTTTCTCAGATCGATTGCGCGCGCGGCAGTGGCGGTGTGGGCTGGCATGCCCACCATCTTCCTGACTTTTCCGACAGGGCACCATCGGGGACGTCCCGGATTCCGCGCCGGACGGTTCTCAGGGTGCGCCCGGTGACGTCCCGGTGAGGTTCTCCTGCGTCGCCGCCGGGCGCTACCGTCGAGACCATGCGGATAGGAGCACACGTCCGGCAAAACGACGATCCGATCGGCTGCGGCGAACGCGTCGGCGCAGACCTGGTGCAACTGTTCCTCGGCGATCCCCAGCAGTGGACGAAGCCGGGCCCGCACCCCCGGGAGGAACAGCTCCGCGATTCCGACGTCGCGGTGGTGGTGCACTCCCCCTACGTGATCAACGTGGCCAGCACGAACAACCGGCTGCGGATGCCGTCGCGCAAGGCCGTGGCCGAGCACGCCGAGGCGGCCGCCCGGATCGGCGCCTTCGGCCTGGTGGTGCACGGCGGCCACGTCCAGTCCGGCGAGGAGGTCGCCGCGGGCGTGGAGAACTGGCGCAAGCTGTTCGAGCGACAGGAGGACAAGGGCGGGTTCGCGGTGCCCGTCCTGATCGAGAACACCGCCGGGGGCGAGTTCGCGATGGCCCGGCACGTGGATGCGATCGCGCGGTTGTGGGATGCCGTCGGCGACTACGACGTGGGCTTCTGCCTCGACACCTGCCACGCGTGGGCGGGCGGCGAGGACCTCGTCGACGTCGTCGAGCGGGTACGGGCCGCGACCGGCCGGATCGATCTGGTGCACCTGAACAATTCCCGCGACGGCTTCGGCTCCGGCCGGGACCGGCACGCCAACATCGCCGCCGGCACGATCGACCCCGGCCTGCTGGTGGCGGTGTGCCGGGCCGCGGACGCGCCGATCGTCCTCGAGACCCCGGCGGAGGGGATCGCCGAGGATGTCGCCTACCTGCGCGAACTGCTCGGGTGAGGCACGCCTCCCGGAGACCGGGCCGTCACAGCCGTAACATCTTGCTCATGAAGCACGCCCGGATCGCCTTCGTCGTCACCGCCGCCGCGCTGGTACTTGCGGGCTGCTCGGACGCCGACAGCCCGGCACCCTCCGCGTCGGCGAGCACCGCCACCTCCACGATCTCGTCGGGGTCGGGGTCCGCCGACTCGTCGCCGACCCCCGAGCCCGCGCCGACCGACGCATCGGACAAGACGTCGCCCGCCTCGGCCGGCGCGAAGCTGACCGTCACCGACATCCGCACCGGCCGGCACGAGAACTTCGACCGGGTCGTGTACGAGATGGGCGGCACCGGCACCCCGGGGTGGCGCGTCGGATACGTCGACCGGGCGGTGCAGGACGGCAGCGGCAACGACGTGGCCGTCGCCGGCGGCGCGATCCTGCAGGTGCTCATCGACGGGTCCGCGTATCCGTTCGACAGCGGGGTCGAACCGTACTCCGGCCCCAACCCGGTGCTCGCGCAGCCGGGCGGCTCGGTCGTCGAGGTCAACGGCTCCGGCGTCTTCGAGGGCGTGACCCAGTCGTTCGTCGGCGTCGCGGAGCCGAACACGCCGTTCGCCGTGTACGCGCTGACGAACCCGACGCGGCTGGTCGTCGACGTCGCTCGCTGATCGGGCGGCTCAGGCCCGGCCGGGCGGGAAACCGCCCGTCGCGACCGGACCCCAGTCCTCGACGGTGATGCGGATCAGCGACTTGCCCTGCGTGCGCATCGCCTCCCGGTACTCGTCCCAGTCGGGGTGCTCCCCGGCGACGGCGCGGAAGTACTCGACGAGGGGCTCGACCGAGTCCGGCAGGTCGATCACCTCGGCGGTGCCGTCGACCTGGACGTAGGGCCCGTTCCAGTCGTCGGAGTGGATCAGGATCGACACGGCCGGGCGGCGGCGGATGTTGACGACCTTGGCGCGTTCCGGGTAGGTCGCGATCACGATGCGGCCGGCGTCGTCCAGCCCGCACGTGACCGGGGACATCTGCAGCCGGCCGTCGGACCGGGTGGTGACCAGGGTGCCGCGGTGGCGCGGGCGGACGAATTCGAGCAGCCGGTCGCGGTCCACGCGGTCCGCCGTTGCGATCTTCGGTGCCATGCTCCGACCCTACGTGCGCGGCCGTGACGATGGGCCCTGTCGGAGGTCACGTGCAGAATCCGGTGGCGGGTTCTACACGAACGGGCAGACTCGGTGCCGCCCTCGCGAGCCCGCAGCAGTCCGCGCACCTACGCTTGACCTCGAGTCCACTCGAGGTTCTACGGTCGGGCGACCGACTTCAGGAGGCTCCCGCATGAGCATGGAAGTGACCGCGTGGAACGCGATGTACAACGCGATGCACGCGCAGAGCGACCGGCGTCCGTTCTCGCGCGCCAGCCTGCGCCGGATCGCCGAGTTCGCCCGCCCCCACCGCCGCAACATCGGCATGTACCTGCTGCTGAGCGTGGTGATCGCCGCACTCGGCGTGGCCACCCCGGTCCTCGCCGGCCGGGTGATCGACGCCATCGTCGACCGCGCCGACCTCTCGGTCATCACGTGGCTGGCGATGCTGATCGCCGCCATCGCCGTCGTCGAGGCCGGGCTCGGCATCCTGAACCGCTGGCTGTCCGCGAGCATCGGCGAGGACCTCATCCTCGACCTGCGCACCACCGTGTTCGACCACGTGCAGCGCATGCCCATCGCGTTCTTCACCCGCACCCGCACCGGCGCCCTCGTCAGCCGGCTCAACAGCGACGTCATCGGCGCCCAACGGGCGTTCAGTGACACCCTGTCCGGCGTGGTCGGCAACCTCGTCACCCTCGCGATCACGCTCGTGGTGATGATCGGGATCTCCTGGCAGATCACGTTGCTCGCACTGTTGCTGCTGCCGATCTTCGTGGTGCCCGCCCGGCACATGGGCGTGCGGCTGGCGCGCCTGAATCGTGAAGCGGCCAACCACAATTCGGTGATGAGCACCCAGATGACGGAGCGATTCTCCGCGCCCGGCGCGACGCTGGTGAAGCTGTTCGGCCGGCCGTCGCAGGAGTCGTCGGAGTTCGCCGTCCGCGCCCGCCGGGTGCGCGACATCGGGGTGAAGACGGCGATGCTGCAGTCGGTGTTCGTCACAGCCCTGACCCTCGTGTCCGCCCTCGCGCTGGCCCTCGTCTACGGCCTCGGCGGTTTCTACGCGCTGCGCGGCCAGCTCGAGCCGGGTGCCGTCGTGGCGATGGCGATGCTGCTGACGCGCCTGTACTCGCCGCTGACAGCACTCGCGAGCGCCCGCGTCGACGTGATGAGCGCGATGGTGAGCTTCGAGCGAGTCTTCGAGGTGCTCGACCTGCGGCCGCTGATCGAGGAGGCCCCCGACGCCCGCCCCGTCCCCGACGGCCCGGTCGCCGTCGAGTTCCGGCACGTGGATTTCGCATACCCCGCCGCCGACAAGGTCTCGCTGGCGTCGCTGGAGGAGGTGGCCACGCTCGACATCCGCGGCGGCGCACCGGTCCTGCACGACGTGAGCTTCCGGGCCGAGCCCGGGCAGATGGTGGCCCTGGTGGGCTCCTCCGGCGCCGGCAAGTCCACGATCGCGCAACTGGTGCCGCGGCTCTACGACACCGACTCCGGATCCGTGCTGCTCGGCGGGGTCGACGTGCGCCGGCTCACCACCGCGTCGATCCGCGGGACCGTCGGCATGGTCACCCAGGACGGGCACCTGTTCCACGAGAGCGTGCGGGCGAATCTGCTCCTGGCCCGCCCGGAGGCAACCGAGGACGAGCTGTGGGAGGTGCTGGGCCGGGCCCGGCTCACCGACCTGATCCGCGCCCTGCCCGACGGCCTGGACACCGTCGTCGGCGAGCGCGGGTACCGGCTCTCCGGCGGTGAGCGCCAGCGGCTGACCATTGCGCGGCTGCTGCTCGCCCACCCGCGGGTGGTCATCCTCGACGAGGCCACCGCGCACCTGGACTCGACGTCGGAGGCTGCCGTGCAGGAGGCGCTCACGGAGGCGCTGGCCGGACGGACCTCCGTGGTGATCGCACACAGGTTGTCCACGGTCCGCGCGGCGGATCTGATTCTCGTGGTCGAGGCCGGACGCATCGTCGAGCGCGGCACCCATTCCGAGCTGCTCGCCGCCGGCGGGCGTTACGGCGAGTTGTACCGCACCCAGTTCGCCGATTCAGGACCGCGGGTGTCCGCAATGGCTCCCACACTGGGCGCATGACGACGAACGAGACCGATCTGCTGCTCCTGCTTCTCGACAATCAGCGCGCCGCGTTCCGCAACGCACTGTCCGGCCTGACCGAGGACCAGGCGCGCAGCGTGCCCAGCGCCTCCGCGATGAGCCTGGCGTCGCTGTTGAACCATGTGATCGACGGCGAGGTCGCCGCCGCCGACCGCATCGCCGGGACGCAGAGCCGCGAGCCGGACCCGGTGGCGGCGTGGACGGCCGGGTGGGCGGTGCGCGACGACGAGACCGTCGCGGATCAGCTCGCCCGGCTCGACACAGTCGCGGCCCGCTTCGCCGACGTGCTGCGGGCGGACCCGGACCTGGGCCGGGTGGTGGACCTGCCGGCGGACATCGCCCGATGGCTGGACCAGGGCGTGCCGCTCTCCGTGCGGTTCCTGGTCCTGCATCAGATCGAGGAATGGGCCCGGCACGCCGGCCACGCCGACATCATCCGCGAATCCGTCGACGGCGCCACCGCCGACGTCCTGGCCGGCAGGGTCCGGTAGCCGGCGCCGGCGAACCCGGACGACGCCCCGCCGGCGCGATAGGCTCGCCGTAGGCACCACTGCCGGGGCGCCCCGGCGCCGTCGCCGCGAGATCCTGGAGGCCGTCGCGTGACCGGACAACAGACCAGCACGGGAGCTGCGGGCGCTGCCCAGCACCCGATGTTCGAGAAGGTGGCGCGGGTCGGACAGGCCGCGAGCGGGGTCGTGCACCTGCTGATCGCCTACATCGTCGTCCAGGTCGCGTTCGGCGATCCGGCCAGTGCCGATCAGTCCGGTGCCCTCGGCGAGCTCGCCGCCCAGCCCGGCGGCCGGATCGTCCTGTGGATCCTTGCCGTGACGCTCACGGCGCTGGCACTGTGGCGTCTGGTCGAGGCCGCAGTGGGCAAACGTTCGGACGTCGAGAAACCGTCCGCCCTGGACCGGGTCAAGACCGTCGGCGTCGCCGTGGCGTACCTGGCGCTGGCACTGACCGCGTTCCAGTTCGCGCGGGGCACCGGCAAGTCGAGCGGTGAACAGAACGCCGGACTCAGTGCCCGCTTGATGCAGTCCGGAGGCGGCAAGGTCCTGCTCGTCGCGGCCGGATTGGTGATCATCGGAATCGGTGCCTACCACGTCTACAAGGGCGCGGCGAAGAAGTTCCTCGACGACCTGCACCGGGCGCGGTTGCCCCGGTACGCCGAGCCGCTCGGCGCCGTCGGGTACGTCGCGAAGGGCCTGGCGATCGCCGGCGCCGGCGTCCTGGTCCTCGTCGCGACGTTCACCGCCGATCCGTCCAAGGCGACGGGACTGGACGGTGCCCTCAAGACGCTGGGCACCGCCCCGTTCGGTCAGATCCTGCTCGTCGCGGCCGGCCTCGGTATCGCCGCGTACGGCGCGTACTGCTTCGTCCTCGCGCGGTACGGGAAGATGTGAGCCCCGCCGCTGTGCTCAGTCGCGCCCGCGGTAGCCGCCGCTGTGCTCAGTCGCGCCCGCGGTAGCCGCCGCTGTGCTCAGTCGCGCCCGCGGTAGCCGCCGCTGTGGCCGCCCGAGCCGTGTCCACCGGACTGCCCGCGCTCGCCGGAGCGTTCACGGAATCCCCGGTTCGGCTTGTCGCCGAACCGGTCGCCGCGCCCCCCGAAGTCCTTGTTGCGGCCGCCGCGATCGCCCCAGTCCTTCTTGCCGCCGTACTCCTTGCGCTCACCCTGACGGCGTTCGCCGCGGTCGTCGCGCTGACGGTAGGTCGACGGCCGACCCGCCGGTGCGCCGCTGTCGGGCTGCAGCTGGATGAGCACCCCGGAGATGCGGGTGCCGCGCAACGCCTCGAGCGTCTCCGGCGACAGGTCCTTCGGCAGCTCGACGAGGCTATGGTCCGGGCGGATGCTGATGTGCCCGAAGTCGCTGCGGCGCAGGCCGCCCTCGTTGGCGATGGCGCCGACGATCGCGCCGGGCACCACCCGGTGCCGCTTACCCACGGCGATGCGGTAGGTCGCCATTTCCTGCCCGTCGCGCCCGACGCGTGACGCACCGTCGTCGTCGAACCGGCGCGGCGGCCGCTCCCGCGGCTCGCGTTCCCGCCGCGGCGGCGCCACGGGCTCGGGTTCGGCCTCCATGAGGAACGACTCCCCGTCGCGGGAGAGCACGGCCAGCGCCGCCGCGATGTCGGCGAGGGGCACGTCGTGCTCGCGCTCGTAGTCCTCGACGAACGTGCGGAACAGCGACAGGTGATCCGACGTGAGCGCCTCGGTGATCGAATCGTTGAACTTCTCGACGCGCTGGGCGTTGACATCCTCCACCGACGGCAGCTGGATCTCGGTGAGCGGCTGCCGGGTGGCCCGCTCGATCGCCTTGAGCAGATGCCGCTCGCGGGGGGCGACGAACAGCAGGGCGTCACCGCTGCGCCCGGCGCGGCCGGTGCGGCCGATGCGGTGCACGTAGGACTCGGTGTCGTGCGGGATGTCGTAGTTCACGACGTGGCTGATGCGGTCGACGTCCAGACCGCGGGCCGCCACGTCCGTCGCGACGAGGATGTCCAGCGCACCGCTCTTGAGCTGGCCGATGGTGCGTTCGCGCTGGGCCTGCACGATGTCACCGTTGATCGCGGCGGCCGAGAAACCGCGGGCTCGCAGCCGCTCCGCGAGGTCCTCGGTGGCCTGCTTCGTACGGACGAAGAGGATCATCGCCTCGAACTGCTCGACCTCGAGGATCCGGGTCAGGGCGTCGAGCTTGCGCTGGTGCGACACGAGCACCCAGCGCTGGGTGATGTTCGCCGACGTCGTCGTCTTCGACTTGACCGTGATCTCGACCGGGTCGTGCAGGTACTGCTTGGAC
The DNA here is from genome assembly GCF_009939605.1 of Rhodococcus sp. YH1. Classification (NCBI taxonomy): domain Bacteria; kingdom Bacillati; phylum Actinomycetota; class Actinomycetes; order Mycobacteriales; family Nocardiaceae; genus Rhodococcus; species Rhodococcus sp. YH1. Next base: position 23,633 of record NZ_WVTE01000120.1, read on the forward strand.
AGCCGGCGGATCGCGCCCGGCATGGTCGCCGAGAACAGCGCGACCTGCTTGGTCTCCGGGGTGTCGGCGAGGATCCGTTCGACGTCCTCCTGGAAGCCCATGGTGAGCATCTCGTCGGCCTCGTCGAGCACGAGGAACTCGAGCTCGGAGATGTCGAGGGTGCCCTTGGCGAGGTGATCGATCACACGTCCGGGGGTGCCCACGATGACGTGCGCGCCACGGCGCAGCCCGGACAGCTGCACGCCGTAGCTCTGGCCACCGTAGATGGGCAGCACGTGCAGACCCGGGATGTGCGCCGAGTACTTACCGAAAGCCTCCGCGACCTGCAGGGCGAGCTCACGGGTGGGAGCCAGGACCAGTGCCTGGGGCCGCTTCACCGCGGTGTCGATCCGCGACAGGATCGGCACCGCGAACGCGGCGGTCTTGCCGGTGCCGGTCTGCGCGAGACCGACGACGTCGCGCCCCTCCAGCAGCGGCGGGATGGTGGCCGCCTGGATCGGCGACGGGGTCTCGTAGCCCACATCCGAAAGCGCTTGCAGCACACGGGCGTCGATGTCCAGATCGGCGAACGTGGGGGTAGCGGTGTCGGCTTCGGGGTCTTGCACAGTATCACTCATTTGACCTGCAGTTTATCGGATGGACGGCCATGACCCTTCCACAGCGCCGGACAAGGGTCCCCGACCACCCTATCCGGACGCCGCATCCGGTGCCGTCGCCGCCACGTGGCGGGCCCACAGCCGCAGCGCCGGCCGCACCGGCGGGTACTCGAGCCCGTGCCGGCGCGCGAGGGCGGTGGCGGGCGCCGTCGGATAGGTGTCGGCGCTGAGAAAACTCAGGGTCTCCTTCTCCGCCCCGGTCAGGCGGGCCGGCAGAGCCCACAGCGCCGCGACGGGTATCCGCAGGCGCGGCGCGGCCACCCCGAGTTCGTCGGCGACCAGCGCGACCAGCTCGGGCAGCGGCGGCGTGGCGTCGTCGAGGACCCAGTAGGCCCGCCCCGCCGTCTCCGGGTCCCGCGGCATCAGCGCCAGGAAGCGCGCGAGGTGGTCGATGGTGACGACGGGCAGCACGGTGCGCCGCGAGCCGGGCACGGCGCGCAGCTGCCCGCGGGCGAGCTGCACGACCAGCTCCGCGAGACCCAGGTACTGATCGGCCTCCCCGGTCCGGGAGTCGCCGATCACCGTTCCGGGGTTGACCACCGTGAGGGGGACCCCGAGCTCCGCGGCGAGTGCACGCACCACCGCGTCGGCCTCGATCTTCGACGCCTCGTACGCGCCGAACCTCCGGTAGATCCGGCGCCGGTACCGGGGCGGCCACGGCGCCGGCACGGCCGGGTACGCCGCGACGCGGTATCCGCTGACGTGCACCAGCCGGCGCGCGCCGGCAGCGGCCGCGAATCGGGTGATCTTCTCGGCCAGAACCACATTCACCTCACGCGCCGCCCGGGCCGTCATCCCGAAGGCGAACGCGGCGGCGAGGTTGTAGACGTCGCGCACGTCCGCCGCCACGGGATCCAGGACGAGCTCGGCGGAGCCCGGATCGAACACGTGGACCGAGAGCCGGTCCAGCGGCACCCCGCCGGACGCGAGCCGGTCGCGCAGCCGCGCCCCCGACTCCGCGGTCCGCACCGCCGCGACGACGAGGTCGTCGCCGTCCGGGTCGGTGAGCAGTTCCCGCAGCAGGCCGCGGCCGATGAACCCCGTCGCGCCGAAGACCACCGCGGCGCTCATCGCGCGGCTCCGAGGAGGTCGAGCGCGACGGCACGGGCGTCCACCAGAGGGGCCACGTCGTGCCGGGCACGGGCGACGGTGGTCGCGCCCTCGACGAGGCTGACGATCACCCCGGCGAGCCGGGCGGCATCGGGCATCCCGTCGCGGGCGAGCACCCGATCGAGGACCACCCGCCACGACTCGTAGACGCGGGCGCAGCTCTGCTGCAGAACGGGGTTGTCGGTGGCGGCGTCGACGGCGACGGAGGCGACGGCGCAGCCGGCCGCGAACCCGGATCGCCCGAGCCGGGCGGCGAGGTCGTCGAACACCGCGGCGACGATCTCGGCGGCGGTCCGCCCCTCGGCCAGCAGCGCCTCGAGCAGGCCGGTGAACTCCGCACCCACCCGGTCCAGCGCCGCCACGACGAGCTCGTCCTTGCCGCCGGGGAAATGGAAGTACACCGAGCCCCGGGGCGCACCGGAGGCGTCGGTGATGCGGGCGAGGCCGGTGCCGTGGTAGCCGCGGGTCTGGATCAGCTCCAGCGTGGTGTCGATCATGCGCGCCTTCGTGCGTGCTCCCTTGGTGGTCACGGCAAAATAATAGACCGGTCTACATATTTCTGTCGACACCGCGAGCCCTCCGCCGGACGGGCCACGTGCGACGGGGGGCACACTGAACCGGTTCCACTCTCGACAGACGAAAGGACCTTCCGGTGCCGGAGCTCGTCAGCATTCCCACCCACTGGTACAACATCGCGGGAGATCTGCCCGACGCCCCGCCGCCGCACCTGCATCCCGGCACCAGGGAACCGGTCACGGCCGCCGACCTCGAACCGCTGTTCGCCGCCGGCCTGATCGAGCAGGAGCTGTCCACCGAGACCGACATCGCGATCCCCGAACCCGTCCGGGAGGCGTACGCGACCTACCGCACCACGCCGCTGCTGCGGGCTCGGTCCTTCGAGCGCGCACTCGGCACCCCCGCCCGCATCTACGTCAAGTACGAGGGCGTGAGCCCGGTGGGCAGCCACAAGACGAATTCGGCTCTGGCGCAGGCGTATTACAACTCCCTCGACGGCGTGAAGAAGCTGACGACCGAGACCGGCGCCGGCCAGTGGGGCAGCGCGCTGTCGTTCGCATGCGCCAAGTTCGGCATCGATCTCGAGGTGTGGCAGGTGCGCGCCTCGTACGAGTCCAAGCCGTACCGCCGGCACCTCATCGAGGTGTACGGCGGCACCGTGCACTCGAGCCCGTCGGAACTCACCGCGTCCGGCCGCAAGGTGCGCGCCGAACAGCCGGACACCCCCGGCTCGCTGGGGATCGCCGTGTCCGAGGCCGTGGAGGTCGCCGCCGGCGACCCCGCCGCCCGGTACGCGCTCGGCAGTGTGCTCAACCACGTCGTGCTGCACCAGACCGTGATCGGTCTCGAAGCCGTCGCCCAGCTGCGCGCCGCCGGCGAGGAGCAGGCCGACGTCGTGTTCGGCTGCGCCGGCGGCGGCTCCAACCTGGCCGGCCTGTCGTTCCCGTTCCTGCGCGAGGTGCTGCACGGTCGCGCCACGACGCGGGTGGTGGCCGCCGAGCCGGCCGCGTGCCCGTCCATCACGCAGGGCGAGTACCGCTACGACCACGGCGACATCGTCGGCCTCACCCCGCTGCTCAAGATGCACACCCTCGGTCAGGACTTCATCCCCGACCCCATCCACGCCGGCGGGCTGCGCTACCACGGCATGGCGCCGCTGCTCAGCCACACCGTCGAACTGGGATACGTGCAGGGCACGGCCGTCGCGCAGACCGACGCCTTCGCGGCGGCCGTCGAGTTCGCCCGCAGCGAGGGCATCGTGCCCGCCCCCGAGTCGGCCCACGCCCTCGCGGCGGCCGCCGAGTACGCGCGGACCGTGACCGGGCCCGAGGTGATCGTGATCGGACTGTCCGGGCACGGGCAGCTCGACCTGCCGGCCTACGCCGCATACCTGCACGGCGAGCTCGGATAGCGCCGGAGCGTGTCTTCCTCCCCTGTGACGGGGAGGAAGACACGCCGAGGAACTCTGTGATGCAACACACGCCCGGTCATCAGCGATACACCTGTGGAACCGCTCCACCGCGCCATGTCACCACCGGGAGGCCCCGATGCCCGACGCAGCCGACAACCTGGCCCTGCGCCTGCTCGACGCAGTGCACCGCACCCGAGGCGTAGATCCCGGGATCGTCACCGATCGCTACCGGGCCTACAGGGCCGCCCAGGGCGCGGACGCCGGCCGCGACGGGATCCGCGCGCTCCTGCGCACCTTCGAGGAGACCGGCGGCAGCGCCCAGTGGGCCGGCAAGGTCGGCCACTACCGTCGCCGCTACAGCCCCGACGAGGCCCCCATCGCCGCCGACACCGTCGAACTGGCCGCCGAGGTCCTGTACCGGCACGGCGTCGACACCATCGACGACCTCGCCGGTACGGACGACACCACCCTCGCCGGCGAGTGGCAGCGGCGCGGCGGCGACGCCTCCACCTGGCAGCCGCTCCTCGACGCCCTGCGGCCCGCCCGAGCCCTGCACACCGTCGCCTGAGCCCTGCACACCGTCGCCTGAGCGGGCCCGGATCCGGACGCAAACCCGCCCGGGCCGCCCGCCGCCGGGCGCATACTCGACCTATGCGTTATTCCGGCCGTCCGGAGGCCGGGCGGCGGCTGGCCCGCTCGGTCGCCCACCTGCGCGACGCGAACCCCGTGGTCCTCGCCCTCCCACGCGGCGGCATCCCCGTCGCCCGCGAGGTGGCTCGCGCCCTCGACGCCCCGCTCGACGTGCTCGTCGTCCGCAAGCTCGGGGTGCCGTGGCAGCCGGAACTTGCGATGGGCGCCATCGCCGAGGGCGGATTCCGCGTGCTCAACGAGGACGTCATCCGGATCGGCAGGGTGGCCGAGGACTCGATCGCACGGATCGAGGCCCGTGAACGCACCGAACTCGACCGTCGCGCCCGGCTGCTGCGCGGCGGCAAGGAGCGCACGTCGCTGTCGGGACGCACGGTGGTCCTCGTCGACGACGGCATGGCCACCGGCGCGACCGCAGCCGTCGCCTGCCTGGCCGCTCGGGAGTCCGGTGCCGAACGGGTGGTGCTGGCGGTGCCCGTGGCGTCCCCGGAGGCGGCGCGTCGCGTGGGCGCGGTGGCCGACGAGGTGGTGTGCCCGTTCACGCCCGCGGACCTGGGCAGCGTCGGCGCCGCATACGACGACTTCCATCAGCTCTCCGACGACGAGGCCGCCCGCCTGCTCGAGCCCGCCTGAGCACGCACCCGCGGACAACAGTTGTCCGTGTCCGTCATTAACAGGTATCTTCACAGGTCAGAGCGAAAAGGCTACAAATCGGGCACCCCCGTTGCTGCGTTTTCCGTCCTCGTGTGATGCAATGCACATCCACCAGTGAAAAATTGATGGAGGGGTCACCGTGAGAGAGTTTGCCGTGCCACAGTCGTTCTCGATTCCCGAGGACGCATCGATGGCGGACGCCGTCTTCCGGCACGAGAAGGAGTCGCCGACCTGGGTGCCGTTCGAGCGCAGGGTCGACGGCCGGTGGGTCAGCGTCACCGCCGCCGAGTTCGCCGCCCAGGTCCGCGGGGTGGCCAAGGGCCTGATGGCCTCCGGGATCGAACTCGGCGACCGGGTCGCGATCCTGTCGAGCACCCGCTACGAATGGGTCCTCATCGACTACGCGATCTGGGCCGCCGGGGGCTGCACCGTCGCGATCTACGAGACCTCCTCGGCCGACCAGGCCCAGTGGATCCTCGAGGACTCGGGGACATCGCTGCTGGTCGTGGAGAACGACAACCACGCGCGGACGGTCGCCGCCGTGGCCGAGGCCGCGCCGGCCCTGCGCGAGGTCCTGCAGATCGAGGGCGCAGCGGGAGCGAAGGGCGCCGTCGACGAACTGATCGCGCGCGGCGCGGCGATCACCGACGAGCAGCTCGAGGAGCGGCGCCACCAGGTGCGTGCCGAGTCCCCCGCCACCCTGATCTACACCTCGGGCACCACCGGCCGCCCCAAGGGTGTGCAGCTGACCCACAGCAACCTGTGGGCCGAGGCGGCGGCCGTCAAGCTCGCCCTGCCGAACTCCATGGTGAGCGGCAAGCGGACCCTGCTGTTCCTGCCGCTCGCGCACGTGTTCGCCCGCGAAATCTCGTTCGGCGCGTTCGAGCACGGCGTCACCGTCGCGCACACCTCCGATCTGACCACGCTGCTCGACCAGCTCGGCGAGTTCAAGCCGAACTTCATCCTGTCGGTGCCGCGCGTGTTCGAGAAGGTCTACAACTCGGCCAAGCAGAAGGCGTACGACGGCGGCAAGGGCCGGATCTTCGAGAAGGCCTCCGATACCGCCATCGCGTACAGCGAGGCGCTGGACAAGGGCCGGCCCGGTCTGGGCCTGAAGATCAAGCACGCGGTGTTCGACAAGCTGGTGTACAGCAAGTTGCGCGCGGCCCTCGGTGGCGAGTGCGAGCAGGCGGTTTCCGGCGGCGCAGCCCTCGGCGCGCGCCTGGGCCACTTCTTCCGCGGCGTCGGCATCCCGATCTTCGAGGGCTACGGCCTGACCGAGACCACCGGTGGCGTCACCATCAACACCCCCGAGCACCAGCGGGTGGGCAGCGTCGGCCGGCCGGTCAACGGGCACGCCGCGCGGATCGCCGAGGACGGCGAGCTGCTGCTCAAGGGCCCCGCGGTGTTCGGCGGCTACTGGAAGAACGAGAAGGCCACCGCCGAAGCGATCGTCGACGGCTGGTTCCACACCGGTGACATCGGCAATATCGACGAGGACGGATTCGTCCACATCACCGGCCGCAAGAAGGAGCTCATCGTCACCGCCGGCGGCAAGAACGTCGCCCCGGCCGTACTCGAGGACGCTCTGCGGGCGCACCCGCTGATCAGCCAGGTCATCGTCGTCGGCGACGCGAAGCCGTTCATCGGCGCGCTGATCACCCTCGACCCCGAGGCCCTGCCCGGCTGGAAGGAGCGCCACGGCATTCCGGCCGACGCCCCGGTGTCCGAGCTGTTGAAGAACCCCGACCTGATCGCGGAGATCGACGCCGCGGTGGCCGAGGGCAACAGGAAGGTCTCCAACCCCGAGCAGATCAAGAAGTACCGGATCCTCGAAGTGGACTTCACCATCGAGACCGGCGAGCTGACCCCGACGCTCAAGCTCAAGCGCAACGTCATCCACGAGGCGCACGGCACGGCGATCGAGGCCATCTACTCGTAGGGCCACGCCCATGGTGAGCGAATGTATCCTTCATCTCCTCTGATCGAGTGAGGGATACATTCGCTCACTGTTGTTGGGGGGCCGGCACTTCGGTCACGGTCCGGACGAACTCGGCGACGTCGCGCGTCACCGTGCGGTGCACCGGTTCGTGCAGCAGGTCGTGGCCCGCGTCGGGGTACTCGCGCAGGTCCAGGGCCGGGATCGTCCGGGCCCAGGCCCGCACGGGGTCGATCGGGGCCAGCCGGTCGTCGGCGCCGTGCACCGCGAGCAGCGGGATGCGAGCCCCCGCGAGGATCTCGGCCGTCGCGGGCACGGCCGCCGAGCGCGGCGTCCCGCAGAGCACGGCGCCACGGAAGCGGCCGGCGTCGGTGCGCAGCAGCGTGAGGGCGGTCGCCGCGCCGAGCGAATGCCCCATCACCACCAGCGGCATCCCCGGCTCGGCACGCTCCGCCACCTCGGCGACGCGCAGCAGGTCCGCAGCCAGGTCGTCGAGGACGCCCGGTTCGCCGGGGCTGCCCTCGGACAGACCGTGCCCGGCGAGATCGATGCCCCACAACGCGATGCCGTGCGTCGCCAGGACCGCCGCGAAGCGGTGGTAGTGGCCGGTGTGCTGACGCATCCCGTGGGCGAAGACGACGGCGGCCGCCGCGCCGTCGACGGGCCAGTGTCGGTAGTGGATACGGCCGGTGCTGCCGTCGAAAAAGGGCATGCGGTCATTGTGCGCCGGTGCACAATCGCGGGATGACACCGACTACCGCCGCCGAGCGCAGTCGAGCCGAGGGGCGTGCCGCCCGCACCCGCGTGCCCCGCGGTGCGCACGGCGAATTCCGTTGCCCCGACCGCGACCCCGTGGCGATCTTCGAGCAGCAGAACCGCACCCGGCTGCCGGAACTGGTGCCGATCCGGTACGAGCGGATGACGGAGTCCCCGTTCGCCTACTACCGCGGCAGCGCCGCCGCGATGGCGGCGGATCTGTCCACCGAGGCCGTGACGGGACCGCACGTGGTGGCCTCGGGCGACGCCCATCTGGCGAATTTCGGCCTGTACGCCTCGCCGGAGCGACGGGTCCTGTTCGATCTCAACGACTTCGACGAGGCGTATCCGGCGCCGTGGGAATGGGACGTCAAGCGGCTGGCCGCCTCGGTATGGCTGGCCGGCCGTCACACCGGCTGCACCGAGCAGCAGTGCCGGGACGCGACCCTCGCGACGGTGCGCTCGTACCGCGAGACCATCCGGTTCCTGTCCGGCCTGACGGCCACCGAGCGGTTCTACTTCCAGGTCGACGCGGAAGAGATCGAGCAGGCGTCGCGGAATCCGGAGGCGATACGAGCCGTCGTGCAGAAGGCTCGCAGCCGCACGTCGGAACAGGTCCTGAGGAAACTGACGGTCACCACGGCCGACGACGTTCCGCGCATCGTCGACCAGCCCCCGATCGTCCGCCACCTCGACATCGGGTCACTCGACGCCATCGAGCGGATCGTCGCGTCCTACCGTGCGACGGTGCGGGCGGATGCCCAGCTGCTGCTTTCCCAGTACCGCGTCGTGGATTTTGCGATGCGGATCGTGGGGGTGGGCAGCGTGGGCACCCGATGCTTCCTCGTCCTGCTGCTCGGCCCGGCCGACGAGCCGCTGTTTCTCCAGGTCAAGGAGGCCGGGCGGTCGGTGTTGGAGACGCACGGCGGGATCCGGGAGACCCCGCACCGGGTCGAGGCCGACCTCATCGCGCACGGCCAGGGCGCCCGCGTCGTGGGGGCACAGCGGATCCTGCAGGCCCACTCGGATCCGCTTCTCGGCTGGATCACCGGCGTCCCCGGCGCCGACGGCGTGCGCCGGGACTTCTATGTGCGTCAGTTCCGGGACATGAAGGGATCGGTGCAGTGGGAACGGCTCAGGCCCGCACAATCGGAGCAGTACGGCCGGCTGTGCGGAGCGCTGCTCGCCCGCGCCCACAGCCAGAGCCCGGACGGCGCGTTCGTCGCCGGGTACCTCGGCCGCGGGACGGTGTTCGACGAGGCGGTGGCGCGGTGGTCCGCCGCCTACGCCGATCGCACGGAGCAGGACTGGAAGGCGTTGTGCAACAGCGCGGCACCGGCGTAGCTCACCAGCAGTGCCCCTCGCCGCGATAGGTGGGGACGGTGGTGCGGGTGCCGCCGGCGTCGACGAGATGCAGGTGCGCGAACCGCTCGCACAGCTCCCCCGCCTTGGCATGCCGCAGCCACACGCGGCCGCCGACGGGCAGGTCTGCGGCGGCGCGGCCGGTGACCGGGGTCTGCACCTCGCCGGCACCCTCGGCGCGCAGCAACCGCAGTCCGGCGGGCCGCACCGGCCGCGGTACCCGGGACGGACCCGTCGGGCCGGAGGCGATGTAACCGCCACCGAAGAGCGTGGCGATGGTGGGACTGGGCCTGCGCACCGTGGGCAGCGCGAAGTACAGCGCGGGCCGCGGTGTGAAGGCCCGGTATCGGTCGAACAACGTGGGCACGTAGAGGCCGGAGCCGGCGGTGACCTCGGTGACGACCGGGTCCGCGGAACTGATCTCGAGCGAACCCGTGCCGCCGCTGTTGACGATCTCGAGGTCGCCGACGACGGCGCGGACGGCCCCGACGACGGCGCTGCGACGGGTGGCCAGCTCGGCGGCCGACCGGCGCTTGATCAGGCGGACCGCGAGCGACGTGTCGGGCAGACCGGCGATCTGCGCCTCGTAGAACATCACTCCGACGACGGCGAAGCCGGCGGTCGTGGCGCAGCGGGCGAGCTGCCCCACCTCGTCGGGCGTGCGCAGCGGCGAGCGCCGCACGCCGAGGTGCACCGGCCCGAGCCGCAGCGACGCATCCACGTCGAGGCACACGCGGGGTCGCACACGGGCGGTGCCGAGGGCGTCGCGGACGATGCCGAGCTGGGCGGCGGAGTCGACCATGAGGGTGACCGCGTCGAGGGCGTGCGGCCGGCCGGCGAGTTCGGCGAGCGCGGCACGGTCGACGGTCGGGTATCCGAGGAGCACGTCGCGGGCGCCGCGCTCGACCAGCCAGAGCGCTTCGCGCAGCGAGTACGCCATGATCCCGCCGAAACCGCCGTCGGCGGTGAGGCCGGTGCCGAGCACCTCCTCGAGGACCGCGCGGCACCGGACGGACTTGCTCGCCACCCGCACGGGCGTGCCCCCGGCGCGACGGACGAGGTCGGCGGCGTTGCGTCGGAGTGTGGGAAGGTCGACGGCCGCGAGCGGCGGGTCCAGGTCGGCCGTCGCGTCGTGGAGCCGGTCGAGGGGGTGGGTCACGGCGGGGGTCCAATCCACGGCAGGTCGGGTCGTCGCGGCCAGTCAAGCACCGACTTGGACCTGTGTCCAGGTTCAGGTCGTTTCCACGGCCCGGCCGGCGACGATCGCGGCGATGTCGTCGAGTTCGGTGACGATGGCGTCGCTGTCACGATCCACCAGCCACCGCAGGACCAGGCCGTCGAGCATGGCCAGCGCCAGGCGCGCGACGGTCGAGACCGGCTCGACCCACTCGGTGCCGGTGCGGGCGGCGCACTCCTCGAGAAATGCCTGGGCCTCGACGTCCATGATGCGGTACTGCTCGGTGGCGATGTTGCCGCCGAGCGGCTCGCCGGCAGCGCGGTGGCGCAGCGAATAGGTGGTGATCTCGTAGGTGAGCAGCTGACGGTCGGCCGTCGCCTCGATCGTCGGCCACATCGCAGTGATCCCGGCGTAGAGCAGCTGCCGCAGCCCGCGCGGGCCCTGCGGGTCCGGCCCGTTCTGCGGGAGGGTGAAGGCGGTGCGCAACGCCTGGCTGAGCTGGAGCACCAGCGTCTCCCCCATCGCGGCGACGAGGGCTTCCTTGCTCTCGAAGCAGTAGTGCACCACCCCGAGCGATACGCCGGCGTGCTCGGCGACGGCACGCACTGTGACGGCCCCGAGACCGCCGCCCTCGGCCAGCGCGAGGGCGGATTCGACGAGTTGGGCTCGACGTTGGTCCGCCGGCAACCGGTTCAGCATGCCTCCGATCGTAGAACCCGGTCCGGATCCGTCGGCCCCTATTGACCTGGACGGTCGTCCAAGTCGATGATTGCCCCATGGCCACCGACCGTCCCGCAGCCACCTGGCGCAACTGGGCGCGCACCGAATCCGCGACGCCGCGCGCGTACGAGACTCCGGAATCCCTGGACGAGATCGCCGCCGTCGTCGCACGCGCATCCGAGCGGGGCCTGCGCGTCAAGGCGGTCGGGGCGGGACACTCGTTCAGCGGCGTCGCCGTCACCGACGGCGTGCTCGTCTCCCTCGACCGGTTCACCGGCATCGAGGACGTCCGGCCCACCTCCGCCGGTGCGCTCGTCACCGTGCGGGCCGGCACCCGGCTGCGGGATCTCAACCGGCTCCTGTGGGATCAGGGTCTGGCCGTGCCCAACCTCGGGGACATCGACGTGCAGTCGCTCGCCGGCGCGATGTCCACCGGCACCCACGGCACCGGCGCGCGATTCGGGGGCCTCGCCACCGTCGCCCGCGCCGCCACCGTGGTGCTCGCCGACGGTTCCGTCGTGCACTGCTCCCCCGACAACCACCCGGAACTCTACGAGGCCGCCCGGCTCGGCCTCGGCGCCGTCGGCATCCTCGCCACGATCACACTCGAGTGCGTGCCCGCCTTCGCGCTGCACGCCGCGGAAGCGCCCGGCACGCTGCACGACACCCTCGCCGTGCTCGAGCGCGACCGGCTCGCCGTCGACCACTTCGAGTTCTACTGGTTCCCGCACACCGACCGGGTGCTCACCAAGCGCAACACCCGGCTGCCCGCCCACGCGCCCGGCGCCCCGGTGGGCAGGGTACGGGGCTTCGTCGACGACGAGGTGCTCGCCAACGGCATGTTCGAGGTCGTCCAGCGCGTCGCGACCCGCGCCCCCGCGACCATCCCGCGGCTCAACGAGTTCGCCGCCCGGACGCTGTCGCCGCGGGAGTTCGTCGACCGCAGCTATCGCGTCTTCGCCTCCCCGCGCCGGGTCCGGTTCCGGGAGATGGAGTACGCCGTACCCGTCGGCTCGGTGACCGACGTGCTCACCGAGATCGATGCGTGGCTCTCCCGCAACGACTTCCGTGTCGCTTTTCCCGTCGAGGTACGCTTCGCCGCCGCCGACGACGTGTGGCTGTCGACGGCACACGGCCGCGACAGCGCGTACCTCGCCGTGCACCAGTACCACCGGCGCGAGCACCGGGCGTACTTCGATGCGGTCGAGGCGATCGCCCGCGCCGTGGACGGACGGCCGCACTGGGGCAAGATGCACGGCCGCAGCGCGGCCGACCTGCGCACGACGTATCCGCGCTTCGACGACTTCCTCGCCGTCCGCGACCGCGTCGACCCGCAGCGCACCTTCGCCAACCCGTACCTGGACCGCGTGCTCGGCCCGTAGGCCGCGGGCTAGCCGAAGGACGCCGCGATCGAATTGCGCGCCAACGTCTCCCGCTGATCGGACGTGAGCCCGAGCCGATCGCGCAGCGCCGCGAACGTGTCGTCGACGTACCCGCCGAAGTACGCCGGATCGTCGGAGTTGACGGTCACCAGCAGACCCGCCTCGAGCATGCGCGGCAGCGGATGCCGCTCGAGCGAATCCACCACGCGCAAACGGACGTTGGACAGTGGACAGACCGTGAGCGGAATCTGCTCGTCCACGAGGCGCGTTACGAGGAGGGGGTCCTCGAGGGATCGGATGCCGTGGTCGATGCGTTCGGCCCCGAGCAGATCCAGTGCCTGCCACACGTATTCGGGCGGGCCCTCCTCTCCCGCATGGGCGACCGTGTGCAGGCCCTCGGCGCGGGCGCGGGCGAACACGTCCTCGAACAGCGACGGCGGATAGCCCACCTCCGCAGAGTCCAGACCCAGCCCGATGATCGGAGCCGACAGGCGCAGCAGCTCCCCGAACACCTCCTCGGCCTCGTGCACGGGCCGGTCCCGCACGACGGAGGCGATCATCGCCGCATCGACGCCGAACTCTCGCCGGCCCGCCGCGACGGCGTCCGCGAGGCCCTCGACCACCTCCGTCAGCGGCACGCCGCGGCTCGTGTGCGCCTGCGGGTCGAAGAAGAACTCGGCCCGCGTCACGCCGGCCTGCGCCGCCCGGCGCAGGTACGCCCGCGCGAGATCGGCGAAGTCCTCGGCCGTCCGCAGCACCTGCATGTTCGCGTAGTACAGGTCGAGGAAGGACTGCAGATCGGTGAACTCGTACCGGCTGCGCAGTTCGGCGAGGTCGGCGTACGGGAGCGCGACCCGGTTGCGCTCGGCCAGAGCGAAGATCAGCTCCGGTTCGAGAGTGCCCTCGATGTGGACGTGCAGTTCGGCGAGCACGATCCTCCTTCGTCGACGCGTCCCTTCCGCGGCCGCGCGGAAGGGACGCGGGTCGTCAGCGGCCCTTCCAGACCGGGGAACGCTTCTCCGCGAACGCCGTCGCGCCCTCGCGGGCGTCCTCGGACACGAACACCGGGCCGACGATCTCGCGTTGCCTGTCGAAGGCCTCGTCCGCCGGCCAGTCGGCGGCCTTGGCGATGACCTCCTTGGTGGCCGCCACGGCGAGCGGGCCGTTGGCCGTGATCCGTTCGGCGAGGGCCAGGGCACCCTCCAGCGCGCCGCCCGGCTCGGTGAGAACGTTGACGAAGCCGTAGCCGTGGGCCTCCTCGGCGGTGAACGCGTCGCCGGTGAGGGCCAGTTCCATCGCCTTCTGATACGGGATCCGGGTAGGCAGGCGCAGCAGGCCGCCGCCCGCGGCGACGAGTCCGCGCTTGACCTCCGGGATGCCGAACCTGGCGTCCGCGGCGGCGACCACGAGATCCGTGGCGAGGACGAGTTCGGTGCCGCCGGCCAGCGCGAAGCCCTCGACGGCGGCGATGATCGGTTTGCGCGGCGGCGCCTCGGTGAAGCCGAGGCCCTTGCCCGGCACCGCGACGTTCTCCCCGGCGACGAACGCCTTGAGATCCATGCCGGCACAGAAGTTGCCACCCGCACCGGTGAGCACGCCCACGGACAGGTCGGGATCGGCGTCGAGTTCGTCGACGGCGGCGGCGAGGGCGTGGCTGACGGCCGCGTTGACGGCATTGCGGGCCTCGGGCCGGTTGATGGTGATCACCAGGATTCGACCGCGACGCTCGAGCAGGACCTCGTCGGACATGCGCGCACACCTTTCACAGGATTCGGTAGCCGACCGCGCGTACCGCGGTCCATTCGCTTATACCGCAACCGAACCCGGCGGCGGCGGCGGACCGGCCGTACCGCCGTGTCACGACACCCGGACGGCGACGGGCGTGACGAAGCCGTCCCCGTCGATGTGCACCTGGTCGCCGGTGTGGAACCAGCCGTCGTCGAAGGTCTCGGCGGTCGATTCCGGGTCGTTCCAGTAGCGGCGCGCGACGCTGGGACCGCGGCACAGCAGTTCGCCGACGCCTTGATCGGCGGCCGGGCCGAGGAGCGCGACCTCCATGCCGCCGAACGGAACTCCGACGCTGCGCGGGTGCGCGGCCCGCTGGTCGGTGGGCAGCAGCAGCCCGATGCCGCCGGTTTCGGCCACCCCCCAGCCGCGTACGCACCTCGCCGCGGGGAACGACGCGCGCAGGTGCCGCCACGGCACCCGCACCCCCCGGGCCCCGGCGGCGACGACGGTGCCGCCGGCCGCCAGGGTGGGCAACAGCTGCACGGCGCTGCCCGCCGCCGTGGACAGCGGTGCGGTGAGCACCGTGCGCGCCCCCTCCGCGGTCAGGTCCATCGCGTGCACCACGGCCTCGATCGTGGAGAGGATGTTCTCGTTGGTCAGCTCCACCCCGTGCAGTCCCCCGCCGCGTTTGCGCACGTAGTACAGCACCGCGAGCTCGTCCGGCGCGGCGCCCTCGTCCAGGAACGCCACCCCGTCGGGCAGCTCGCCGTCGAGGGTCAGGACGGCGCCGCTGTCATCGGCGATCCACTCGAGTTCCGGATCGCTGCACGTCGGATCCGGCAGCACCGGCACCCCACCGGCGAGGACCACCCCGAGAAACGCGTACAGCCAGCGGAACCCGTTCGGATAGTGGACGACCACCCGGTCGGCCGGGCCCACGCCCTGATCGAGCAGTCCACCCGCCACCCGTGCTGCCGACGACCACATCTGCCCGTAGGTGAGGGCGTTGCCGGCCCGGTCGACGGCGGCGACGCGGGCGGAGTGCCGCAGCGCGCTGCGGTCGAGCAGCTCGGCCAGGCACGGCTCGAGGTCCTCGTACCGCAGGACACCGTCCAGTCGGCGACTGACACGCTCGTCACGGAACCACCCCGCTGCGCACGAAACCCGGACCACCGCCACCGACATCGTCACCTCCGCCTCGTCGTGTGCCTGCACTATATGGCGCGGGTCACAACTGGGGGCGGGATCGGCTCACCTTCCGGTGTACGACGCCTTCCCCGGGCCGACGGTGAGGAAGCTGCGCACGGCACCCTTCAGGTCGTCGGTGCCGAACAGCGCGCCGGAGACGTCCGGAGTCTCCGAGTCGGCGTGCGCGACGCCACCGGACCGCCACGCGCCGATGATCTGCTTGGTGGCGTCGTGGGCGCGGGTGGGGCCGTCGGCGAGCCGATCCGCCAGGGCGCGTGCGGCGGAATCCACGTCCTCGTGGACCGCGTTGACCACGCCCCACGACCGCAGCGTCTCGGCGTCGTAGAGGTCGCCGGTCATCACCAGTTCGCGTGCGCGGCCGGAGCCGGCACGCTCGGCCAGCCGCTGCGGCCCGCCCATCGACGGGGTCAGACCGACGACGGTTTCCACCAGCCCGAACTTCGCGCCCGGCGCCGCGAGGACGATGTCGCAGGCGAGGGAGATCTCGAACGCCGCGGTGAGGGTGAGCCCGTGCGCGGCGAACACCACGGGGCACGGCAGGGCCTCGAGCGGGTGGATGATCTGCGCGAACAGGTCCTGCCACAGCTGCGCGCCCTGCCCGGCGTCGAGGCCGTCGAACAGGTGGACGTCCACCCCGCCGGAGACGACCTTGCCTTCCGCGCGGATCAGTACCGCGCGCGGCGGCGCGGCCACGAGCGCGGTGATGTCGGCGATCACGGCGTCGAACAGGGCCCGGTCGAACAGGTTCAGCGTGCCGTGCGCGACGGTGAGCACGGCGACCTCGGCACCGGCCGCGGTGGTGTGGCGCTCGAGGCGGGTGGGATGTGTGGTCTGCGTCATGCGCGCCACACTAGGCGAGCGTGCGGCGCTGCTCGAGGGGTGGTCTCGGCGCCGGCTCGGTGCGCACGGGCCGCGCGAAGAACAGCGCCGCGGCGAAGCCGACGAGCAGGACCGCGGCAGGCAGCAGCGTCGACTCGGCCATGGCGGCGGCGAACGGCGCGCGCACCGGCTCGGGCAGGGCCGTCGTCCCGCCCTCGCCGGCACCGCCGCCGGCCAACCCGTGCACGGCGAGGCGGGACGTGATGAGCGCACCCACGGCGGCGCTGCCCAGGACGGCACCGACCTGCCGGGTGGTGTTGTAGACACCCGACCCGGCCCCCGCCTGATGCGGCGGCAGGCCGTGCGTCGCGGTGGCGGCCAGCGGCGACCAGATGCCGGCCATCGCGGCGCCCATGAGGGCGATCGGCAGCAGCAGCTGCCACACCGGCGAGTCGGGCGTCATCACCGCGGCCAGCCACGCCAGCGACACGGCGAGCAGCGCGAATCCGGTGCCGGCGATGTAGCGCGGATGGGTCCGGTCCACGAGCCGCCCGACCATCGGGGCGAGCACGCCGGTGAGGACCGCCATCGGGGCCATCAGCAACGCCGACTCCGTGGGTGTCCAGCCGCGCACGCCCTGGGCGTAGAACATCAGCGGCAGCACCATCGCGGTGACCGAGAAGCCCATCGTGGCGATGCCGATGTTGGCCAGCGAGAAGTTGCGGTCGCGGAACAGGCCGAGCGGAACGAGCGGCTCCCCGCGCCCCCGGGACTGGTACCACACGAACACCGCCAGCAGCGCCACCCCGGCGGCGATCAGCACCCACACGGGAGTGGACCAGTCGTAGGAGTTGCCCTCCTGGATACCGAACACGAGACAGAACATGCCCGCGCCGCTGAGCAGCACGCCGAGGAGGTCGAACCGGTGCGGATGGGTGGGCAGCGCCGGGACCAGCCGCGCCGCGAGGACGAAACCGACGATCCCGACCGGCACGTTCACGAAGAAGATCCATTCCCAGCCGAGGTTGTCGACGAGGACACCGCCGGCCAGCGGGCCCACGAGGGTCGCGACCCCCGCCACCGCGCCCCACAGGCCCATCGCGGTGCCTCGCCGGTCGGGCGGGAAGGTGCGGGTGATGATCGCCATCGTCTGCGGGGTCATCAGGGCCGCGCCGAGGCCCTGGAAGACCCGGGCGACCACGAGGGCGGCGACGGTGCCGGACAATCCGCACCACAGCGACGCCGCGGTGAACAGCACCAGGCCCGCCAGGTAGACGCGCTTCGGGCCGAATCGGTCGCCGAGGCGGCCGGTGACCAGCAGCGGCACCGCGTATGCCAGCAGGTACGCGCTGGTGACCCACACGACGTTGTTGATGTCGGTGTCCAGCGCCCGCATGATCGCCGGGTTGGCGACCGCCACGATGGTGCTGTCCACCAGGATCATGAAGAACCCGAGGCACAGCGCCCACAGCGCCGGCCACGGATTTGTCTCGGTCTCCACCCGCACGTCCTCCGCTCGTAGGCGTCTACGGTAGCGCCGTGGACGGACATCTCCTGGACATCGTGCGGCTGGCCTGGTGCCGCGAACTCGGGCTCGACGACGGAGCGCTCGCCGCGCCGGGACGGGTGACGCGGGTGGACGACGCGTCCGCGCTGGTCCGGGTGCTGCGCCTCGGTGAGGCCACCGCGGTGGTGGGTCCGGGCTGGGCGGTCGAGGCCGTCGCGGCGGTGCCCGACGCGGAGCTGGACGCGTCGGCGTTGCTCGACCTGACCCGCGGCCGCGCGGTGCGCAGCCACGCGCTGAGTTACTGCGCCGACTGGGTCGACGCGACGCGGGTGCGCGATCCGCTGATCTCCCACGAGGTCGACGATCTCGCGGAGCTGTTGCGGCGCTGCCCACCCGACGACGCGACCGAGGCGGGACTCGAGAATGTGAACGGGGAGGCCTCGTCGTTCGTGCTGCTCGACGACGACCACCGGCCGCTGTCGGGGGCGGTGTACCGGGAGGTGCAGTCGATCCTGGCGGACGTGACGGCACTGACCGTGCCGGAGCACCGCCGGATCGGTCTGGCGGCGACGGTCGCGACGCTCGCGACGCACGACGCGCTCGACGCCGGGCTGATCCCGCAGTGGCGGGCCCGGCGCGACAACACCGCGGGCCGTGGCCTGGCCGCGGTGCTGGGATACACCGAACTGGGTACCCACACCTCGGTGGCCGTACCGGCTAGCGTCTGAACGGGCCGCACCGAGCGAAGGGAGCCCTGTGAACAAGCACTCCGGAGGCGACAGCGACGGGTATGTCACGCCCGGCGCCGAGTACAGCCGCGACACGCACTACATCACCACGCGCATCACCGCCGACGGGCGCGACGGGTATCCGGTGGAGGCGGGCCGGTACCGGCTGATCGCCGCCCGCGCCTGCCCGTGGGCGAATCGCACGCTCATCGTGCGCCGGCTGCTGGGGCTCGAGGACGCGCTGTCGCTGGGGTTGTGCGGGCCCACGCACGACGAGCGCAGCTGGACGTTCGATCTCGACCCGGGCGGGGTGGATCCGGTGCTGCAGATCCCGCGGTTGCAGGACGCGTACTTCGCCCGGGACCCCGAGTACCCACGGGGCATCACGGTCCCGGCCGTCGTGGACGTGCCCACCGGCCGGGTGGTCACCAACGATTACGCGCAGATGACCCTGGACTTCTCCACGGAGTGGACGGCGCTGCACCGCGACGGCGCCCCCGACCTCTACCCGGAGCCGTTGCGCGACGAGATCGACGAGGTGGCCCAGCTCGTCTACCAGGACGTCAACAACGGCGTGTACCGGTGCGGGTTCGCCGGGTCGCAGCGCGCGTACGACCGCGCCTTCGACCGGCTGTTCGCGCGGCTGGACTGGCTCGAGGAACGGCTGAGTTCGCGCCGGTACCTGGTGGGCGAGACGATCACCGAGGCGGATGTCCGGCTGTTCACCACGCTGGCCCGCTTCGACGCCGTCTACCACGGGCACTTCAAGTGCAACCGGGGTCTGCTCTCGTCGATGCCGGCGCTGTGGGGGTACGCCCGGGACCTGTTCCAGACGCCGGGCTTCGGCGACACGATCGACTTCGTGCAGATCAAGGAGCACTACTACATCGTGCACGCCGACATCAATCCGACGCAGATCGTGCCGAAGGGCCCCGACCTGAGGGGGTGGCTGACGCCGCACGGCCGGGAAGAGCTGGGCGGCAATCCGTTCGGTGACGGCACGCCACCGCCCCCGCCGCGGGCGCAGGAGGCGGTGCCGGCCGGTCACGGCGCGTGATTCACGCGCCCGGATAGGTTCCGAAGCTCCAGTACACCCCCTGCGGGTCCCGGCACGTGAAGTCGTGTGAGCCGTAGTCGGTGTCGTGCAGGGCGACGACGATCGTGGCGCCCGCGGCCACGGCGCGTTCGTGCAGCGTGTCGACGGCGGTGGCATCGGGGGCGACGAGGTAGATGCAGCCGGTGCCGGCGGGCGTCTCGATCGGGCCGCCCCGACCGGCCGAGCCGAGCATGACGCCGCCGCCGTGCGGCCATCTCAGCTCGGCGTGGTCGACGCGGTCGCCGTCGCCGTAGACGGCGTTCTCGGTGAAGCCGAACGCGTCGACGAGGAAGCGGATCGCCGCCCGGGCGTCGGTGTAGGAGAGGCAGGGCCATACGGTTGTGGTGAGTGCTGTCGTGGTCATGTCTGCCAGTGTTCGTCGACGGCCGGGTCGCCGTCTTGGACGATTGGGAACTGCTCGTCGCGCAGCCAGCGCGACGGCGGGACCCCGGCGATCTCGCGCCATTCCCGCGCGAGGTGGGCCTGGTCGTAGAACCCGCACCGGGCGGCCACGTCGGCGAGCACGTGCGGCCCGGGGCTGCGCAGCAGCCGACGGGACCGGTCGAATCGGATCACCCGTGCCGCCTCCTTGGGCCCGACCCCGAACTCGGCGGTGAATCGCGACGTCAGATACCTTCGGCTCCAGCCGATCTCGTCGGCCAGATCGGTGATCCGCGGCCCCGGCGAACGCGGGTCCTGCAGCCTGCGCCACGCGTGCCGCAGGCGGGGATCGATCTCGCCGCGCCCGCCGGCGAGCCGCCGGCCGAGCACCTCGTCGAGGACCCGGAACCGGCTCTCCCACGCCCCGGTGGCGGCGATCCGTTCGCCGAGCTCGCGGGCGGCGGCGCCGAGCACCTCCTCGAGGTCGACGACCCAGGCGCCGAGCGCACCGGCGGGAACGCCCAGCAGCACCCGTGCTCCCGCCGGGGTGAGTGCGAGCTGGATGCCGTGCTGGTTGCCGTCGTGGGCGATGGTGACGGCGGTGGTGGCCAGCCCGCTCGCGAGCGCACCGAACCGGCCGGGCCCCTGGCCCGGTGCGGCGGCCCGCGCGAGTTCGAGCGGTGCGCCGATCGTGAGCACGACGGTCAGGTCCGGGGACGGCAGGCCGAGGTGGGTGCCGGGTGCGAATCCCGTCAGCCGGTACCCGTCGTAACCGCGCACGTAGGGACGCAGCGACGGGGCGGGCCGCCGCCGGGCACCGTCCGAGATGCCGGTCACGGTCCCAGGGTAAACAGGGATAGAGGACACGCCCATGGGGTACACGGGGTGAGCAACCGTGGACTCACGGCGGCGCATGCAGGCCCGGGAGGGCCGGGAGGATCGAGGACGGAACGATGACCGACAGGGTGGGACGCGTGGAGAAGTATCTCGTCACGCTCCTGGACAACGGCAGCAGGCTGCAGGCGCCCGCGGTGGCGCGCTACGTCGAACTGACGCGGCGCGCCCATCCCGGCGAGACTCCGGAGCAGATCATTGCGCGGCTGGAGAAGATCTTCCTCAACGGAGTCACCGGCAGCGGCACGGCGGCGGGCGCCGCCGCGACCGTTCCCGGCATCGGCACGCTCGCATCGATCGCCGCGGTCGGCGCCGAAACCGCGTTCTTCCTCGAGGCTGCCGCGCTGCTGACGCTTGCGGTGGCGTCGGTGCACGGGATCGAACCGCACGAACACGAGCAGCGCCGCGCCCTCGTGCTCGCCGTGGCACTGGGTGAGGCAGGCATGGAGATCGTCGAGCGGGCCACGGGCACGACCGCGAAGACGTGGACGTCGGCGATCACCGGCAAGATCCCCGGCGCCCAGCTGAGGTCCGTGAACAAGTCGCTCGCGCGGACGTTCGTCCGCAAGTACCTCGCCAAGCGCAGCGCCCTCGTGTTCGGCAAGCTGGTGCCGGCCGGGATCGGTGCCGCGATCGGCGGCGTGGGCAACCGCGCGCTGGGCAAGCGGGTCATCGCGAACGCGCGCGATGCGTTCGGCCCGCCGCCGGCGCAGTGGCCGGCGAAGCGTCCGCCGCTCGCCGGACCGGCCACCGGGCCGGACGGCGATCCGAACTGGCAGGCGCTGTCCTCTCCCCTGACCGGCTGGTGAGATGTCCGCGGGCACGGTGTTCGTGCGCGAGAGCGGATCCGGCCCGCGCACCGTGGTCCTCCTGCACGGATACTCCGATCACGGGGGCACCTGGTGCAAGGTGGCCCCGGCCCTGGCCGAACGCCACCGGGTCCTGACCGTCGACCTGCCGGGGTTCGGCCGGAGCGCCGGGCACTGGCGGGCGCCGGTACTGGACCACTACGTCGACACCGTCGCCGACGTGATCGCCGACTGCCGGGATCCGGTTGCGCTGATCGGCAATTCGCTGGGAGCGGTGACGTCGCTGGCGTTCGCGTCGACGTATCCGCGCCGGGTGGACGGCGTCGTACTCGCCGACATGCCGGGGATGGCCGGCATACCGCGCAGCTGGCTGGGCGGAGCGCGGCTGCCGTTGGACATGGTGTCGCGCGCGCTGTCCCGGCCCGTGCCGCCGGCGCTCGTGCAGTTCGCCGTCGCCGCCCTGTACACCCGCGCGGCGCTGCACCGCCCGGACCGGCTGGGCGGCGACACGCGCACCGCGTTCGCGGCGAACTACGCGACGCGGCGCAGCATCGAGACCATGCTGGCCGTCGGCCGGGCCGTGATCCCCGAACTGGGCCGGCTGCCGATTCCCGAGATGGTGAACTCCCTGACCGTGCCGGCGCTGCTCGTGTGGGGCGAGCGGGATCTGATCACCCCGGCGCGCGCCGCGGGCCGGGTGAACACCGGGGCCCGGCGACGGGTCGCGATCATTCCGGACGCCGGGCACTGCCCGCAGCTCGACGCCCCGAGCGAATTCCTCGAACTGGTGCTTCCCTTCCTCGACCGGTCCTTCTCCCGGTCCGCCGCGCCGGGCACGTAGGCTCGCGGGGTCCGAGCAGGGGCCCACACCAGGGAGGGTATCGATGACAGCGCCGTTCCCGACGGGGCCGGTCGCCGGCGCCGGGTACGCGAACGCGGCCGCGCCGCCGCCGGGCATCGCCGTGCAGGGGCTGAGCAAGACCTTTCGCAACGTGCCGGCGGTGTCGGACCTGTCGTTCTCCGTCCCGCCGGGATCGATCACGGGATTCCTCGGACCGAACGGCTCCGGGAAGACGACGACCCTGCGGATGCTGCTCGGTCTGGTGCGCCCGACGGCCGGTGCCGCGCTCGTCGACGGGATGCCCTTCACCTCGCTGCCGCAGCCGGCGCGGGTGGTCGGTGCGGTGCTGGACGCGCAGAGCTTCCATCCCAAGCACACCGCCGGAACCCATCTCGACGTGTACGCCGCCGCGATCGGCGTGCCGGCGGCCCGGGTGCGGCACGTTCTCGACCTGGTCGGGCTCGGCGCGGCCGCCCGACGGCGGATCGGCGAGTTCTCCCTCGGCATGCGGCAGCGGCTGGCCCTGGCCACCGCGCTGCTCGGCGAACCGCGCTACCTCGTGCTCGACGAACCGGCGAACGGCCTGGACCCCGAAGGCATGGCCTGGCTGCGCGACTTCCTGCTCGGCTACGCGCGTTCCGGGGGCACCGTGCTGATCTCGAGCCACATCCTGCGGGAGGTCGAGCAGACGGCCGACCGTCTGGTGATCATCAGCCGCGGCATGCTCGTGCACCAGGGCACGACGGCGGACCTGCGGCACGCGCACCGCGCGCGGGTCCTCGTCGCCGCCTCCGACCCGGCCCGCCTGGCGACGGCGCTGGCCGCGGCGGGCCACACCGACGCGCAGGTGCAGCCGGACGGCCGGCTCGCGATCGTCGGGGTGGAGCCCGAGCGCGTCGCGGCGCTCGCCGCCGGACACGGCGTGACGGTGTTCGGGACGAGCGTCGAGCACGCCGACCTCGAACAGGTGTTCCTGGCGATGACGGCCGGGCAGTACGTGGGGGCCGCGCCGGGGTGGGGCATGCAGGGGCCGACGCCCCCGCAGCAGCCGCCCTACCCGGGACAGTTCCCGCCGCCCGGCCCGTTCCCGCCCGGGCAACAGCATTCGCCGACCGGCTGGGAGGGACCCCGATGACCGCGTTGCTGACGGCCGAGTTCCGCAAGGTCCTGGGCCTGCGCTACTGGTGGATCCTCGGCATCACCCCGGTGGTGGGCCTGTTCTCCGGTGCGCTGACCCTGCCGATCCTCGGCACGCTCGAGAGCCTCGTCGGCGAGAGCTTCGCCGAGACCGCCGCCGCCGCGATCGGGGTGAGCGTCGCGCTCGCGCTGGTGTTCCTGTTCGCGGCGCTGTTCGGGGTGGTCAACACGGGCAGCGAGTTCCAGCACCGCACCATCGTCACCAGTTTCCTGACCACGCGCGGCCGCGACGGGGTGATCGCCGCCAAGCTGACGACGGCGGTCGCGTTCGGGCTGCTGTACTGCGTGGTGGTCGAGGCCGTGTCGATGCTGACCATCCTGATGTTCGGCGGTGGTCTCGCCGGTGACGGCTCGGGTGCGGGCAGTGTCGCCGCGGTCCTCGGCGCCGGCCTGTTCGCCGCGATGCTGTGGGCCCTCATGGGCGCCGGGCTCGGCCTGCTCACCGGGTCGACGGCCGGCAGCGTCCTGGCGATCACCGCCTGGATCCCGTTCGGGGAGCTGATCGTCTCGCTGATCCTCGACGGCCTCGGGGCGGGCGCACTCGCCCGGCTGCTGCCCGGGCAGCTCACCTGGTACACGGTCTTCACCGTCATCGACCTGCCCGAGGAGGTCGACCCGGCCGTGACGTGGCCGGCGGCGCCGCTGGGGCTGCTCGGCTGGACCGCGCTGATCTGCGGCCTCGGCTGGTGGCGCACCCGGACCCGCGACATCGTCTGAGTCCGACGGCGGTTCTCGCGGCGAAGGGGAGGTTGCTGCGGCATCGATCGAGTGGTGGGCGCAACAACCACCCCCTCGCCGCAGAATCCTCCCGTGTCCCCGGCCGGCGCTAATGTCGGAAGACGATGGCACACGACGCGCGTTCCCCCGGTTGGATCCGTCGGCTGGGCGCGGAGGCCTGGCAGCATCGCCGCGTCGCGCTCGGCGCGCTGACCGTCACCGTCGTCGCCGCACTGATCGACATCACGTTCCCGTTGCTGACCAAGCTGGCGCTCGACAGCGCCACCCACCCCGACGGCCACGACCTGCAGCTGATCGGGCTGGCGGCGGCGGCGATCGCAGTGGGCGCGCTGGTGCGGTTCGGGTGTCAGTACGGCCGGCGGATGCTCGCCGGCCGGCTCTCGCTGGACGTGCAGCACGACCTGCGGCTCGGGCTGCTCGCCTCGCTTCAGCGGCTCGACGGGCGCGGCCAGGACCAGATCCGCACCGGGCAGGTGGTGTCGCGGTCGATCACCGACCTGCAACTCGTCCAGGGCCTGCTGGCGATGGTCCCCATGTCGGCCGGGGCGCTGTTGCAGTTCGCGCTGGCGCTGGTGATCATGGCGGTGCTCTCGCCGCTGCTGACCCTCGTCGCCCTCGTCACCGTCCCGGTGATCGCCGGGGTGGTCGCCGTCGTCCGGCCCAAACTGTTCGCGGCGACGTGGTCGGCGCAGCAACGCGCGGCCGACCTGGCCCAGCACGTGGAGGAGACCGTCACCGGGGTGCGGGTGGTCAAGGGGTTCGGGCAGGAGGCCCGCGCCGTGGACCAGCTCGAACAGCACGGCCGCGCCCTCTATGCCGAGCGCATGCGCGCCGCCCGGATCAACGCCACGTTCGCCGCCCCGATGGGTGCCATCCCGCAACTCGGGCTCGTCGCCGTGATCGCGCTCGGCGGCTGGCTGGCCCTGCAGGGCACCGTCACCGTCGGCACGTTCCTCGCGTTCGCCGCCTACCTGGCGACGATGACCGCGACGACGCGCACGCTGTTCTCGGTGGTGATCATGGCGCAGCTCTCCCGCGCCGCGGTCGAGCGGGTGTACGAGGTGATCGACACCGAGCCCGATGTCGCCGACCCGCCGCATCCGGTGCCGCTGCCGGACGGGCCGCTGGGGCTGGTCCTCGACGCGGTGACGTTCGGTTTCGAGCCCGGCCGGCCCGTGCTCGACGGTCTCGACCTCGAACTGGCGCCGGGCGAGACCGTCGCCGTGGTCGGCTCCGCCGGCTCCGGCAAGACGGCGATGTCGCTGCTGCTGCCCCGGTTCTACGCCCCCGAATCCGGCGCCGTGTACGTCACCACCGCCGACGGCGACAGGATCGACGTCGCCGCCCTGCGCGCCGAGCACCTGCGCGAGGCGGTGAGCCTGGTGTTCGACGAACCGTTCCTGTTCTCGGACACGATCGCGGCGAACATCGCGCTGGGCCGGCCCGAGGCGAGCGCCGAGGAGATCCGCGCCGCCGCGCGGGCGGCGTGCGCCGACGAGTTCGTCGAGGCGCTCCCCGACGGGTACGACACCGTCGTCGGGGAGCGCGGTCTGACGCTGTCGGGTGGGCAACGGCAGCGCGTCGCGCTCGCCCGGGCGCTGCTGCTCGACCCCCGGGTGCTGATCCTCGACGACGCGACCTCCGCGGTGGACGCGGAGACGGAGGCCGCGATCTTCGCGGCGCTGCGGGCGCGCCCGAAGCGCACCACGCTGATCCTCGCGCACCGGCGGTCCACGCTGTCGCTCGCCGACCGGGTCGCGGTGCTCGACGGCGGTCGCGTCGTCGACTCCGGGACCGTCCACGAACTCGAGGCGCGCAACGCCCTGTTCCGGGCCCTGCTCAGTGGCGCCGAGGACGAGACGCCGGAACCGGACCGCGCCGACGGGTACGGCGTCGAAGCGTTGTGGCCGGAGGCGGCGCCCGACTCCGATCCGGCCGCGGTCCGGGCGGCCGCGCCGCAGGCGGGGCCGGGCGGGGGTGGCCGCGGCGGCGGTCCGATGAGCGGCGCCCTCGGGTCGATCGCCCCCACGCCGGCGCTGCGCCGGGCGGTCGAGGCGTTGCCCCCGGCCACCGAGCAACCGGGGCTGGACACGGCACAGCTGCGGCGCCCCGACCCCGAGTTCCGCCTCTCCCGGACGCTGCGGCCGGTGCGGTGGCTGCTGGCGGCGGTGGTGCTGTGCCTGGCGGTCGAGTCGCTGACGTCGATCGCGTTCCCGTCGATCGTGCGTTACGCCGTCGACCGCGGCGTCACGCCGGGCGAACCCGCGCGGCTGTGGGCGGCCACCGCCGTGGGCGCCGCGCTGGCGCTCCTGGCCTGGCTGGTGGTCGCGGTGCTCACCGTGCTCACCGCCCGCGCCGGCGAAAGGGTGCTGTTCGGGTTGCGGGTGCGCAGCTACGCGCACCTGCAGCGGCTGGGTCTGGACTACTACGAGCGGGAGCTGTCCGGCCGCATCATGACCCGGATGACCACGGACGTCGACGCGCTCTCCTCGTTCATCCAGACCGGGTTGTCCACCGCGGTGGTGAGCGTGCTGACGCTGGTCGGGATCTCGGTCGCCCTGCTCGCCACCGACCTCACCCTGGGGCTGGTGGCGCTGGCGGTGGTGCCGCCGTTGCTCGCGGCGACGCTGTGGTTCCGGCGGGTCTCGTCCACGGCCTACTCGGTCTCCCGCGAACGCATCTCCCTGGTCAACGCGGACTTCCAGGAGAACGTCACCGGGCTGCGGGCGGCCCAGGCCTACCGCCGGGAGGAGTTCGCGGCCCGCCGGTTCGCCGAGCGCGCCGATGCGTACCGGCGCAGCCGGATGCGCTCCCAGCGGGCCATCTCGCTGTACTTCCCGTTCATTGCGCTGCTGTCCGACCTCGCGCTGGCCGCGGTGGTGTTCGTCGGAGCCCGGGAGGTGGCCTCCGGGGCGACGACCGCGGGCGTGCTCGTCGCGTTCGTGCTCTACCTCGGCCTGCTGTTCGGTCCCATCCAGCAGTTGTCGCAGGTGTTCGACGGCTACCAGCAGGCCCGGGTGGGGCTGCGCCGGATCGGCGACCTGCTGCGCACCGAGAGTTCCCTCGAGACGGGCGGCACCGGCACGGTGCCCGTCCCGGGACACCTGCGCGGCGACGTGCGCCTCGACGACGTCGGGTTCCGCTACGCGGGGGCCGACACCGACGCGCTCACCGGCGTGGACCTGCACTTCCCCGCCGGCTCCACGGTGTCGCTCGTCGGCCGCACCGGCGCCGGCAAGTCCACGATCGTCAAGCTGCTGGCCCGGTTCTACGATCCGACGTCCGGCTCGGTGCGGGTCGACGACGTCGACCTGCGCGGGTATCGCCTGCCCGAGTACCGGGCCCGGCTCGGCGTCGTCCCGCAGGAGGCGCACCTGTTCACCGGCACCGTCGCGAGCAACATCGCCTACGGGCGGCCCGATGCGGACCGCGCGGACATCGAGGCCGCCGCACGCGCGGTGGGGGCCCTCGACATGATCGCCGGTCTGCCCGGCGGCATGCTGCATCCCGTCGGCGAGCGCGGGCAGGGCCTGTCCGCCGGGCAGCGTCAGCTCGTGGCGCTGGCCCGGGCCGAACTCGTCGATCCGGACCTGCTGCTGCTCGACGAGGCCACCGCGACGCTCGACCCGGGCACCGAACGGGCGGTGCTCGCGGCGGGCGAGTCGGTGACCCGCAGCCGCACCGCCGTGGTGGTGGCCCACCGGCTGGCCACCGCGGCACGCTCCGACCTGGTCGTCGTGGTCGACGGCGGGCGCATCGTGGAGACCGGATCGCACGACGCACTGCGGCACGCCGGAGGCGTGTACACGACCCTCTGTGATGCGGCCCAAATGCGGGCAGGGAATAATCGGCTGTCGAGAACCGTCGTCGATGGGGATCCCATCGAATCAGAGATTGTGAGGTAGGTCTCGACCGTGGCAGAGCTTTTTTGTTCGTCACAGCCGCGGGCTAGCCTCATATACATAGGCACTCCGATCGGGTACCGAAGAAAGAAACGAGGCGAACAACTGCCGTGAGCAGCAGCTCTACTTCCCAGTTCGGACAGAACCAGTGGTTGGTTGACGAGATGTACCAGCGGTTCCAGGACGATCCGTCGTCCGTGGACGCCAGCTGGCACGAATTCCTGACGGACTACTCCCCGGAGGCGGCGGTCGCGGGTGGCGCGAACGGCGCCACGCAGACCCAGCGTCCGGCGCAGAGTTCCGCCCCGACCTCCACCGAATCCGCCCCCGCCTCGAAGGCCACCCCGGCCCAGGCTCCGCCGAAGGCCGCTACTGCCCCGGCGAAGCCCGCACCGGCACCCAAGGCGGCTCCCGCTCCGGAACCGGCCAAGCCCGCCGCCGCCAAGCCGGCCCCCGCGAAGCCCGCCGCCGCCGCCAAGCCGGCCCCCGCGAAGCCCGCCGCGCCGGCCACCCAGGAAGAGTCCAAGGTTCTCCGTGGCGCTGCCGCTGCCGTCGCGAAGAACATGAACGCCTCGCTCTCGATCCCGACCGCCACCAGTGTGCGCGCCATCCCTGCGAAGCTGATGGTCGACAACCGGATCGTCATCAACAACCACCTCGCCCGTACCCGCGGCGGCAAGGTGTCGTTCACTCACCTGCTCGGCTACGCCATCGTGCAGGCGGTGAAGGCGTTCCCGAACATGAACCGCCACTTCGCCGAGATCGACGGCAAGCCGAACGCGGTCACCCCCGCGCACACCAACCTCGGCCTGGCCATCGACCTGGCCGGCAAGGACGGCAACCGTTCGCTCGTCGTCGCCGCGATCAAGAACTGCGAGTCGATGAACTTCGCGCAGTTCTACTCCGCGTACGAGGACATCGTCCGTCGTGCGCGCGACGGCAAGCTCACCGCCGAGGACTTCTCCGGCGTCACCATCTCGCTGACCAACCCGGGCGGCATCGGCACCGTGCACTCGGTACCGCGGCTCATGCCGGGTCAGGGCACCATCATCGGTGCCGGTGCGATGGAGTACCCCGCCGAGTTCCAGGGCGCCTCGGACGAGCGCATCGCCGAGCTCGGCGTCGGCAAGCTGATGACGCTGACCTCGACGTACGATCACCGCATCATCCAGGGCGCGGAGTCCGGCGACTTCCTGCGGACCGTCCACAACCTGCTGATCAGCGACGATTTCTACGACGAGATCTTCCACACGCTGCACATCCCCTACGAGCCGGTCCGCTGGCGCAAGGACGTGCCGGAAGGCGCGGTCGACAAGAGCACCCGCGTCCTCGAGCTGATCGCCGCCTACCGCAGCCGCGGCCACCTGATGGCCGACACGGACCCGCTGCAGTTCGTCAAGGACAAGTTCCGGTCGCACCCGGACCTCGACGTCACCACGCACGATCTGACCCTGTGGGACCTCGACCGCGAGTTCAACGTCGGCGGCTTCCACGGTCAGCAGCGCATGAAGCTGCGCGACGTGCTGTCGGTGCTGCGCGACGCCTACTGCCGCCACGTCGGCGTGGAGTACACCCACATCCTCGATCCCGAGCAGCAGCAGTGGCTGCAGGAGCGCGTCGAGGCGCACCACGTCAAGCCGACCGTGGCGCAGCAGAAGTACATCCTCAGCCGCCTCAACGCCGCCGAGGCGTTCGAGACCTTCCTGCAGACCAAGTACGTCGGCCAGAAGCGGTTCTCGCTCGAGGGCGCCGAGTCGGTCATCCCGATGATGGACGCGATCATCGACCAGGCCGCCGAGCACGAGCTCGACGAGGTCGCCATCGCGATGCCGCACCGCGGCCGCCTGAACGTGCTGGCCAACATCGTCGGCAAGCCGTACTCGAAGATCTTCACCGAGTTCGAGGGCAACCTGAACCCGGCCGCCGCCCACGGCTCCGGCGACGTCAAGTACCACCTCGGCGCCGAGGGCAACTACATCCAGATGTTCGGCGACAACGACATCAAGGTGTCGCTCACGGCGAACCCGTCGCACCTCGAGGCCGTCAACCCGGTCCTCGAAGGCCTCGTGCGCGCCAAGCAGGACATCCTCGACAAGGGCGAGGGCGGCTTCACCGTCATGCCGCTGCTGCTGCACGGCGACGCCGCGTTCGCCGGCCAGGGCGTCGTGGCCGAGACCCTCAACCTCGCGCTGCTGCGCGGCTACCGCACCGGCGGCACCGTGCACATCGTCGTCAACAACCAGGTCGGCTTCACCACGGCCCCCGAGCACTCGCGGTCGTCGGAGTACTGCACCGACGTCGCGAAGATGATCGGCGCGCCGATCTTCCACGTCAACGGGGACGACCCGGAGGCGTGCGTGTGGGTGGCCCGGCTGGCCGTGGACTTCCGGGAGAAGTTCAACAAGGACGTCGTCATCGACATGATCTGCTACCGCCGTCGCGGCCACAACGAGGGCGACGACCCGTCGATGACGCAGCCGGCGATGTACGACGTGATCGACACCAAGCGCAGCGTCCGCAAGAGCTACACCGAGTCCCTCATCGGTCGTGGCGACATCTCGCTCAAAGAGGCCGAGGACGCGCTGCGCGACTACCAGGGCCAGCTCGAACGGGTCTTCAACGAGGTCCGCGAGCTCGAGAAGTACAAGCCGGAACCGTCGGAGTCGGTCGAGCTCGACCAGACGCCGCCGGCGAAGCTGACCACCGCGGTCGACAAGTCGGTGCTCGAGCGGATCGGCGACGCGTTCGTGAACGTCCCCGAGGGCTTCTCCGTGCATCCGCGCGTCAAGCCGGTCGTCGAGAAGCGCCGGGAGATGTCCCGCGAGGGCCACATCGACTGGGCGTACGCCGAGCTGTTGGCGTTCGGTTCGCTCGTCGAGCAGGGTGCCCTGGTGCGCCTGGCCGGTCAGGACTCGCGCCGCGGCACCTTCACCCAGCGCCACGCGGTGCTCATCGACCGCAAGTCCGGTGCCGAGTACACCCCGCTGCAGCAGGTGGCGGCCGAGGGCGGCAAGGGCGGCAAGTTCATGGTGTACGACTCGGCGCTGACCGAGTTCGCGGGCCTGGGCTTCGAGTACGGCTACTCCGTGGGCAACCCGGAGGCGCTGGTGCTGTGGGAGGCGCAGTTCGGTGACTTCGTCAACGGCGCGCAGTCCATCATCGACGAGTTCATCTCCTCCGGCGAGGCCAAGTGGGGTCAGCTCTCCGACGTGGTGCTGCTGCTGCCGCACGGCCACGAGGGCCAGGGCCCGGACCACACCTCGGGCCGCATCGAGCGGTTCCTGCAGCTGTGCGCCGAGGGGTCGATGACGGTGGCCATGCCGTCGACGCCGGCGAGCTACTTCCACCTGTTGCGCCGCCACCACCTCGACGGCATCCGCCGCCCGCTGGTGGTGTTCACGCCGAAGTCGATGCTGCG
The DNA here is from genome assembly GCF_009939605.1 of Rhodococcus sp. YH1. Classification (NCBI taxonomy): domain Bacteria; kingdom Bacillati; phylum Actinomycetota; class Actinomycetes; order Mycobacteriales; family Nocardiaceae; genus Rhodococcus; species Rhodococcus sp. YH1. Next base: position 55,231 of record NZ_WVTE01000120.1, read on the forward strand.
CAACAAGGCCGCGGTCAGCGACCTCGAGGACTTCACCACCGGCAAGTTCCGCTCGGTGTTCGAGGAGCCGCTGTACGAGAACGAGGGCGGCGACCGCGACAAGGTCACCCGCGTCCTGCTGACCTCCGGCAAGCTCTACTGGGAGCTGAAGGCGAAGAAGGACAAGGAGAAGCGGGACGACATCGCGATCCTGCGGATCGAGCAGCTGTACCCGGTGCCGCGTCGCCGCATCGCCGAGGCGCTCGACCGGTACCCGAACGCGCACGAGTTCTTCTGGGTGCAGGAGGAGCCGGCCAACCAGGGAGCGTGGCCGTTCCTGGGTCTGGCGCTGCCGGAGATGCTGCCCGAGAAGCTGTCGGGCATCAAGCGGGCGTCGCGGCGCGCGATGTCGGCTCCGTCCTCCGGCTCGAGCAAGGTTCACGCGGTCGAGCAGCAGGAGATCCTGGAGAAGGCGTTCGGCCGGTAGTCACCGGCGGTAGCCCCGCGGTTCTCACGCGAGCCGGGTCGTGCATGCCCTTCGGGGCGGCCGGCCCGGCTCGCGCCGTTTCCGGCCCCCCCGGGACGTGACCGAATGTCACACGCGTTCACTCAGATCGAACCGCTGTGACATTCGGTGCGCCTGCGGCGAGGGCCAGCGCGGGCAGGGCGGCGACGGCGAGGTCGACGAACTCCTCGCGGGTGAGCTGCGGGTCCCGGAGCCAGGCGATCGTCGTGTCCTCGACGAACGCAATCCAGCCGCGCACGGCCAGGGCGACGGCGGGCCCGGCGTCGATGCCGATGCGGGGCAGGTACGCGACGGTGCGATCGACCATGGCGGTGCGTGTGTCCTCGAAGACCTGCCGCATGTCCGGGTCCCCGCTCGCGGTGCCGCGCAGCATCGACAGGTAGGTGTCGCGGTGGTCGGTGACGTAGTCGACGTACGCGACGATCGTGCCGCGCAGCATCTCCATCGGTCCGAGGCTGTCGTCGGGTGCGGTGCGCTCGAGCATGTCCCGGCTGGTGTGCCGGACGAGTTCGACGTGGAAGTCGTGCTTGGACGCGAAGTAGTGGAACAGCAGCCCGCGCGACACCCCCGCCTGGTCGGCGATGTCCTCGACGGAGATCTGCTCGAGCGGCCGTTCGGCGAGCAGTTGCACGCCGAGGTCGACGAGCTGGGCCCGCCGCTCGGCGGGACTCAGCCTGGTGCGCTTGCTGCTGTTGCCCTTCACAGATGCCATGCAAACACTCTTGTTGAATCGCAGTCAACAGGCTATTGACCGGCGCTCAATATGGCCCTACGCTTATTTACATGAGTCTTCCGGTTACAGACACCATCGCCACCGATGCGCACCCGCGTCAGGTCGACACGCTGATCATCGGCAGCGGGTTCGCCGGACTCGGCGCCGCCGTCCGACTGACCCGGGCCGGCAAGGACTTCGTGGTCCTCGAGCGCGGATCGGAGGTCGGCGGCACCTGGCGCGACAACACGTACCCGGGCGCCGCGTGCGACGTCCCGTCCAACCTGTACTCCTACTCGTTCGCCCTCAACCCCGGCTGGACGCGGTCCTTCTCCCCCCAGCCCGAGATCCAGGCCTACATCGCCTCGGTCGCCGACAGGTACGGCGTACGCCGCCGCACCGTGTTCGGGTGCGACGTGCAGACCGTCCGCTGGAACACCGCCACCCACCGCTGGGACGTGCAGACCACCAAGGGTGCGTTCGACGCCCGGATCGTCGTCTCCGCCGTCGGGGCGCTGTGCGAGCCGTCGCTGCCCGACATCGCGGGCATCGAAGGGTTCCGGGGCGAGATCTTCCACTCCGCCCGGTGGAACCACGACGCGGACCTGACCGGCAAGCGCGTCGCCGTGATCGGCACCGGAGCCTCCGCAATCCAGATCGTGCCCGCCATCGCCGGCAAGGTCGCCCACCTCGACGTCTACCAGCGCACCGCTCCCTGGGTGCTGCCTCGCGCCGACCGCGAATACACCCCCGTCGAGCGGCTCGCGTTCCGCCGCGTACCCGGGTTCCAGCGCCTGTCCCGCGCCCTGCAGTACCTCACCCGCGAGACGCAGGTCGTCGGCCTGGCCAAGGCACCGGTCTTCATGAAGCCGCTCGAGCTCGCCGCCCGCGCGCACATCCGCCGCCAGATCACCGACCCCGAGCTGCGCCGCAAGGTCACCCCGAACTTCCGGATCGGCTGCAAGCGGATGCTCATCTCGAACAACTACTACCCCGCGCTGGCCCGGCCGAACGTCGACCTGGTCACCGACGGCATCGCCGAGGTCACCGCGGACGGCATCGTCACCCGCGACGGCACCACCCGCCAGGTCGACGCCATCGTCGTCGCCACCGGCTTCCACGTCACCGACTCGCCCACCTTCGCCGGCATCTTCGGCAAGGACGGCCGCAGCCTCGCGGACGTCTTCGACGCCACCGGCATGCAGGGCTACAAGGGCGCCGCCGTCGCCGGTTTCCCCAACATGTTCTTCCTCGTGGGACCGAACACCGGACTCGGCCACACCTCGATGGTGTACATGATCGAATCCCAGCTGAACTACCTGGTGGACGCGATCGAGACGATCGACCGCCACCGGATCGGCACCGTCGAGGTGCGCCCGGAGGTGCAGGGCGAATACAACCGCAACCTGCAGGACGCCCTGAAGCGCAGCGTGTGGAGCAACGGCGGCTGCGCCAGCTGGTACCTCGACAAGCACGGCAACAACACCACCCTGTGGCCGAGCTTCACGTTCGAATTCCGCCGCATCACCAAGCATTTCGACCTGGACGCCTACCGCAGCGTCGCCGCGGCGGACCTCCCCCCGGTCCCGGCGCAGACGCCGGCGACCGTCCGTGACTCCGACGAGACCGACACCCGGAAGGTGGCAGCGCAGTGAGCGAGTTCGCAGGAAAGGTCGCCGTGATCACCGGCGCCGGATCGGGCATCGGCCGTGCCCTGGCGCTCGAGCTCGCCCGGCGCGGCGCCCGGCTGGCCCTGTCCGACGTCGACACCGCCGGGCTGGACGAGACTGTGCGCCGGGCCCGCGACCTCGGCGCCGAGGTCAAGGCCGATCACCTCGACGTCACGCAGCGCGAGGCGGTGCTCGACTACGCCGACGCCGTCGCCGTCCACTTCGGCCAGGTCAACCAGATCTACAACAACGCCGGCATCGCCTACCACGGCGAGTTCGAACGCTCGGAGTTCAAGGACATCGAGCGGATCATGGACGTCGACTTCTGGGGCGTGGTGAACGGCACCAAGGCGTTCCTGCCCCACGTCGTCGCGTCCGGGGACGGCCACATCGTCAACGTCTCGAGCCTGTTCGGGCTGCTGGCCATCCCCGGTCAGAGCGCCTACAACTCCGCGAAGTTCGCCGTCCGCGGCTTCACCGAGGCGCTGCGCCAGGAGATGCTGGTCGCCCGGCACCCCGTCAAGGTCACCTGCGTGCACCCCGGCGGCATCAAGACGGCGATCGCCCGCAACGCCGCCGTCCCGGCCGGCGACGATCAGGAGTCCTTCGCCCAGTTCTTCGACCGCAAGCTGGCCCGCACCAGCCCGGAGGACGCGGCCCGCACCATCGTCGAGGGTGTGCGCAGGGGCAGGGCCCGGGTACTCATCGGCGCCGACGCGAAGTTCCTCGACGCCTGGGTGCGCGTGGTGGGCCCGTCCTATCAGCGTGTCGTCGCATTCGTCAGTGGCCGCTTCGTGCCGAAGGGCTAGGGTCGCGGTCATGCCCCAGCTCCCCCTGCCCGTCGTGCGGGCCGCGGTGCGGCCGGCCTACCGGCTCGCCCTCAACGCGCGGCTGCCCTACCCCGTCCAGCGCCGGCTGCTCGAGCTCGTCGCGCCGATCCAGACCCTGCCCGAGGGCACGGTGGTGCAGCAGGTCACGCTCGCGGGCCGGCCCGCCGAACGCGTCACCGTCGGCGCCACCGAACGTCCCACCGCGGTCCTGTACCTGCACGGGGGCGGGTACACGGTGGCCTCACCCGCCACGCACCGGTCCCTGGCCGCGCACCTGGCCGCGGCTTCGGGTTCGGCGGTGTACGTGCTCGACTACCGGCTGGCCCCGGAGCACCCCTACCCCGCCGCACTGGACGACGCGGTCGGTGCGTACCTCGAGCTGGTGACCGAGCACGGCGTGACCCCGCAGACCGCCCCGATCGCCGGCGACTCGGCCGGGGGCGGCCTGACGGTCGCGGCGGCGCGCCGGCTGATCGACCGGCACGGGGTGCGGCCCGCCGCCCTGGGGCTGATCGCGCCCTGGGTCGATCCCGCCTTGCGGGACTTCCCCTTCGACCGGGACACGGTCCTCAACGCCGCCTGGATCTCGGCGTCGGCGCGGGCGTATCTCGGCGACCGCGACGCCTCCGACCCCGGCTACGCGCCGCTGCGCGGAGACCTGACCGGCCTGCCGCCGACGCTGATCCACGTCGGCACCAGCGAGATGCTGTACCCGCAGGTCACCGAGTTCGCCCGGAAGCTGCGTGAGGCGGGGGTGGACGTGACGGTCACCGAGCAGCGCGAACTGTGGCACGTGGCCCATCTGCAGGCCGCGCTGGTGGGCGAGGCCGCCGACGCGGTGGCACAGCTCGGCGCCTTCCTGCGCTCACACGTGCTCGGTGAGCCACGCCTGCGCGACGACGGCTGAGTCCTCGCCGCCGCCGATCCGGTCGAGCATCTCGGCCAGGTCGGCGGTGGTCAGCTCCCCCGCGACGAGGCTCAGGGCCTCGAGCTGACGTTCCTCGAGGACGTGCTTGCGGAACACCGGGACGACGTTCTGTGCGGTGAACACCGGTGGCTCCGTGCCGGTTCCGGTCTCCGGACCGGATCCGGGCGCGCGGTCCGGCGCATCCTGCAGCGCGACGCCCGTCGCGTCGCGCGCGGCGGCCGAGGCGGTCGTCAGCGCGGCCACGCCCCCGCCGGCCGCGGGCCCCGGCGCGTCGTCGGTTTCGACACGGCCTGGGACGCAGCCTCTTTCGGCCATGTCCCGCAGTCCGTCGTTCTCCTCGAATCCGCCCGTGACCGTCACGGTCAGCTCGCCGCACCGGCCGACGATCCCGGCCAACTCGGTGGTACCGAGCCGGGCAGCGGTGGCGTCGGAGACGAACAGCACCGAACGATCCTGTGCGGCAGCGTAGTCCGTGATCGCCATGTCGTCGGGCAGGGATCGGGCGAGCGCCTCGAACACGTCCTCGGCGTCCGTGTCCGTCGCAGCCGGGGCGAAGTACCGCAACAGCCGTCCGGTGTAGTCCGGCACGAGGGTCACCTCGGCCGCGTCCAGCGCCGCGAGGTAGTCGGCGCGGCCGCCGAGCCCGGTGCGCAGTTCGGTCCGGGTCCCGCTACCGGCCAGGGCGCCCGCGTAGATCCGGGCGAGCAGTTCGCTCGCGGCGTCGTCTCCGGCGCCGACGACCACGGTGGCGACGTCCGTCGACTCGTCGACCACCGACGGCCCGCACCCGGTCAGCACCGCGACGGCGACCACCGGCCCGGCCACCGCCCGAATGAATCCCTCGCCCCGCAGTCCCCGGCTCCTCGCGCTCCACACGATGCCCATCCTCGCGCATCCCCGGAAAGCCGAACGCCCCGGTCCGGAACCTGGGTGCGGGCTCCGGCCGGGGCGTGCGGTCGATCGCGTCAGTCGGTGACGCCCTCGGCCCGCGCCGCGGCCGCGACGGCCTCGGCGACGGCGGGCGCCACCCGCGGATCGAGAGGGCTCGGGACGATCTTGTCCACGGCCAACTCGTCACCGACGACCGAGAGGATGGCCTCGGCGGCGGCGAGCTTCATGCCCTCGGTGATGCGCCGGGCGCCCGCGTCGAGCGCGCCCTTGAACACACCGGGGAAGGCCAGCACGTTGTTGATCTGGTTCGGGAAGTCGCTGCGGCCGGTCGCGACGATCGCGGCGTGCTTGGCGGCGACCTCCGGGTGGATCTCCGGATCCGGGTTCGACAGCGCGAACACGATCGCGCCGTCGGCCATCCGAGCGACGATCTCCTCCGGCACCGTGCCGGCCGAGACGCCGATGAACACGTCCGCGCCGTCGAGGGCCTCGATCAGCCCGCCGTGCCGGCCGGCCGGGTTGGTCCGCGCGGCCAGGTCGACCTTGACCTCGTTCAGGTCGGTGCGCTCGGCCGAGACGATGCCCTTCGAGTCCAGCACGGTCACATCGGCCGCGCCGGCGGCGAGCAGGATGTTCGCGACGGCGACGCCGGCGGCACCGGCGCCGGAGATGACGATGCGCAGGCCGGCCAGCTCGCGGCCCTGCACCTTGGCGGCGCCCTTGAGCGCGGCGAGTGCCACGATGGCGGTGCCGTGCTGGTCGTCGTGCATGACCGGGCAGTCCAGCGCCTCGATGACGCGTCGTTCGATCTCGAAGCAGCGCGGGGCGGAGATGTCCTCGAGGTTGACCGCGCCGAAGCTCGGGCGCAGCCGGATCAGCGTCTCGACGATCTCGTCGGGATCCTTGGTGTCGAGCACCAGCGGGATCGAGTTCAGGCCCGCGAACTTCTTGAACAGGGCGGACTTGCCCTCCATCACCGGCAGCGACGCGCGCGGGCCGATGTCACCGAGGCCGAGCACCGCCGAACCGTCGGAGACGACCACCACGAGGCGGTTGGTCCAGGTGTAGCGGTCGGCGAGGGTCTCGTCGGCCGCGATCGCGCGCGAAACCTGCGCGACGCCGGGCGTGTAGGCGATCGACAGATCGCGCTGCGTCTCCAGGGGTGCGGTGAGCTCGACGGACAGCTTGCCGTCGATATGGCTGCTGAAGATTTCCTCGTCGGTCAATTCGACCTTCCGGGGGGTAGGTGCATCAGACACGATTGACACGATGACACTCCTGCTCGAGCCGGAACCACTCGGGTTCCGGTTACTGCGAAGTAGCTGCGCGACGGACATCCGGCGCAGCGCTTCGCCAAGGACATTTCGGTGAAGCTTCCGGGCGCGATCACGGTTACCGCTGTACAACGCTGTACGACTTCCGGAGCGTGATGGCGCCGAGGCGGGTGAGCCCTGGCGACGAGCCCTCTACAGGGTCTGCCATCTTCGTCCGGCTTCGGGGCGGTGGCACCGACGCCGGATTGAGGAAAAGTTTGCCACCTTCACAACCCAACAATCAAATCGGTATTTCTTGCGAATGTCTCACGTTTTTCCCCGCTCACCTGTGAGTTTGGACAGCCGAGCCGGAATGTCGACCCCGCGATCGGAGCCGTTCCGAGGCAAAAGCCCGAGATGCCGGCCGGTTACCTACCGGTAACGGACGGCGCGCGAAACGTCAGCCCCACCACTGGGTGAACATCAGGACCGCGCCCGTGAGATAGACCACACCGGCGCCCACGGCGGCGGCGAGCCCGCGCCGGCGGTCCGCGAACACCTGCGCGGCCGACACGACGACCACCGCGACGACGTGCGCGGACAGCGACGCCGAGCCCGGTCCCGGGAAATCCCGCTTGTCGCCCAGGTACTGCGCCGCCCAGACCACCACCGTCAGGACGATCACCGCGCCGCACACCACGCCGGACAGCGCCCGCAGTCCCCGCACGACGAGCCCGTCCCGCCGCGGCGCCCCGCGACCCGGGCGGGACGGCGCCGCCGTGGGGGCGCCGTAGGGGTCGCGGCCGGAGTCGTCGGCGAAGTAGTCGTCGTACCCGTCGGCGCGGTCGTGACGTCGCGCAGGGCGGCCCCAGGTGGTCATCCCGCAAGCACCTCGATCCCGGTGGCACGGGCCGTCAGGGCCTCGAGCGCCTCGGGGTCCGTCGTGTACCGGCCGAGGGAGACTTTCTTGTTGCCGCCGTGGTAGTCGGACGACCCGGTCACGAACAGGTCGAGCTTCGCCGCCATGTCCCGCATGAGCCGCGCGTCGTCCGGATCGTGGTCCGGATGGTCCGCCTCGAGGCCCCCGAGGCCCAGCTCGGCGAGCTCCTCGATGTGGTCGAGCGCAAGCAGCCGCCCGCGCGAGCGGGCACGGGCATGCGCCACGACGGTGACGCCGCCGGCCGCGGCGACCATGCGCACGGCGTCCGACAGCGGCGTGTCCGCCTTGGTGACGTAGTAGCGGCCCCGCGACGAGAGCAGGTCTGCGAAGGCGGCGTCGATGCTCGGGACGACACCCGCCTCCACCAGCGCACGCGCCAGGTGGGGTCGGCCGGCCACCGGGCCGGCAGCGGTGACGATCCGTTCGGGGTCGACGGGCAGCCCGTCGTCGGCCATCCGCTCGGCCATCGCCCGGATGCGGGCCACCCGCTCCGCCCGCAGGCGCTCCCGCTCGACCGCGAACGCCTCGTCCCGCGGGTCGAACAGGTACGCGAGCAGGTGCACCGCCACGGGCCGGCCGTCCTCGCCGCGCCCGGTGCACGACATCTCCATGCCGCGGATCAGCCGCAGTCCCCCGGGCAGGGCGTCGGCCGCAGCGTCCCAGCCGGCGGTGGTGTCGTGGTCGGTCAGGGCGACGACGTCGAGCCCGGCCTCGGCGGCGGCGCGGACGAGCCCCGCCGGGGTGTCGGTCCCGTCGGAGGCGAGCGAGTGGGCATGCAGGTCGATACGCACCCCACCAGTGTGTCAGGTGCCGTCGCGCAGCCCCGGCGGACGGCCCGGGGCGGGTTAGCATGACGCTGTGACGGCCCGGACCCGCCCGGTGCGGGCCGGAGCGTGCCGCGCGGAAGGGAACCGATGCCGAACCTGCCCTCGCACTCGTCGCGACGGACCGGCGCCGCGGCGCCCGCCCTGCGGATCCCCGCCGAGCGGGCCGTCGTGGACTGCGCCGTCTACGTCGACGGCATGCGACTGCCGGGCCGTTACGCCCACGGCGCGGCGCTCGCGGAGGTGCGCCGGCGCGGCGCCGGCTTCGTGTGGCTCGGCCTGCACGAGCCCGACGAACAGCAGATGACGAGCGTGGGCCGCACGTTCGGCCTGCACGAGCTGACGGTCGAGGACGCCGTGCACGCGCATCAGCGGCCCAAGCTCGAGCGCTACGACGACGTGACGTTCCTGGTGCTGCGGACCGTGAACTACGTCGAGCACGAGTCGGTGACCACGACCAAGGAGATCGTCGAGACCGGCGAGATCATGCTCTTCTGCGGCCGGGACTTCGTCGTGAGCGTCCGCCACGGCGACCACTCGGCGCTGGCGGACGTGCGGCATCGGCTCGAGGCGGCCCCGGAGCGGCTGGCGCTGGGGCCGTCGTCGGTGCTGCACGCCGTCGCCGACCACGTCGTGGACACGTACCTCGCCGTGGTCGACGCCGTGCAGCCGGACATCGACGACCTCGAGGAACTGGTGTTCACGCCCGACACCCGCATCGCGGTGGAACAGATCTATCTGCTCAAGCGGGAGATCGTGGAGTTGCGGCGGGCGGTGCTCCCCCTCGCGACGC
>NZ_WVTE01000121.1:0-7006 GCF_009939605.1 Rhodococcus sp. YH1
CCCGCCTGTGGGAGCAGGTGCACCCGCTCGCCCGGACCGATCGGGACGCGTCGATCCACCCGCACCACGACCTTGCCCGACGCGCTCGACCAGTCGGCCGGCTCGGCGGCCGTCGCGTGGACGAACGATTCCGCGCCGAGCTGCTCGACGAGGTCCACCGTCAACGAAAGGGTCCCGGAACGCCACGCCCCGACGGGGGTCCACGCCTCGGGCCGCACCCCGACGACGATCCGCTCGGCATCGACGTCGGCCGGCACGGCGACCCGCAGACTGCCGAGCACGGCCGCGCCGTCGCGGACGGGCGCGTCGAGCAGGTTCATGCCGGGCGACCCGATGAATCCGGCGACGAAGGTGTTGACCGGGTTGTCGTACAGGTCGCGGGGCGCGGCGACCTGCTGCAGGCGGCCGCCGTCGAGGACGGCCACCCGATCCCCCATGGTCATCGCCTCCACCTGATCATGGGTGACGTACACGGTCGTGGTGCCCAGCCGACGTTGCAGTCCCGCGATCTGCGAGCGTGTGCTGACCCGCAACTTCGCGTCGAGGTTGCTCAGCGGTTCGTCCATGCAGAACACCGCGGGCCGTCGCACGATGGCCCGGCCCATCGCCACGCGCTGCCGCTGCCCGCCCGAGAGCTTGCCCGGTTTGCGGTCGAGCAGCGGCTCGAGCTCGAGCATCCGCGCGGCTTCGAGCACCCGCGCCGACCGTTCCGCCTTGCCGACGCCGGCGTTGCGCAACGCGAAACCCATGTTCTCCGCCACCGTCATGTTCGGATACAGCGCGTAGTTCTGGAACACCATCGCCACGTCGCGTGCCTTGGGCGGCAACCCCGTCACGTCGGCTCCGCCGATGTCGATGCGGCCGTCGTCGACTGCCTCGAGCCCGGCGAGCATCCGCAGGCTCGTGGATTTCCCGCAGCCCGACGGACCGACCAGGACCAGAAACTCCCCGTCCGCGACGTCGAGGTCGAGCCGGTCCACCGACGGCCGTTCGACGCCCGGGTAGCGGTGAGTGACGGTCCGGAAACCTATGCTTGCCAAGGCTGTTCCTACAGGTTCGGGGTGATCTGGCGATCGATGATCTGCTGCAGCTGACGGGTGACGTCGCCGAACGCCGTCGTCACGTCGGCGCCCTGGAGGGCGACTTGCTCGAGGCCGGTGCCGATGATCTGGTCGCCGCCGGGTACGAAGACGCGCGCGTAGTCCTGCGAGCGGGTGCGCGCGAGTTGGTCGACGGCGGTGCGGGAGTTGGGGTTCTGCTCGAGGAACGCCTTCATGTCGGGGTTCTCGGTGGCGGACTTGCGCACCGGCATGTAGCCGATCCGCTGCGAGAAGTAGGCGGTGTTCTCGCCGTTGGTGACGAAGTCGATGAACTTCAGCGCGTTGCGCTTTCGCTCGTCGGAGATGTTCGCGGGGATCGCCAGTCCGGCGCCGCCGGTGGGGCATCCCGGAGTACCGTCGGGGGCCGGGAGGAACGCGGTGCCGAAGTCGAACGCGGCGTTCTTCGTGATGCCGGACAGGTCGCCGGTGGAGGCGATCGTGGACGCGATGATCCCGGCGGAGAAGTCGTTGGCGATGTCCGTGGAGACACCCGCGTATTTCCCGGTGTGGATCATGTCCTTCAGGAACTGTCCCGCGGCGATCGTCTCCGCGTCGCCGAAGCGCAGCCGCCAGCCGTCGGAGTAGGCACCGCCGAACGTCCAGATCGGTCCTTCGAAGGTCCAACCCAGGTAGTCCTTGGCGTTGCCCCAGCCGTGCGCCAGCTTGCCTGACCCGACGGCGCGTTGCAGTTCGGGCCCCCACTCGGAGAACTCCTGCCAGGTGGCGGGCCCGCGGTCGGGCAGTCCCGCCTGCCGCCAGACGTCGCGGTTGTAGTAGAACAGCGGGGTCGAGCGGGCGTAGGGCAGCGCGAAGTGGCGGCCCTCGAAGAGGTAGTCGGCCAGCAGGGAATCGACGTAGTCGCCGGTATCCACGCCGACCTCGGTGAACAGGTCGTCGAGCGGCGTGATCGCGCCGGCGAGCGCGTAGTTGAACCACCACACGTCCGACAGGACCACGACGTCGGGCAGATCGCCCCCGGATAGGGCTGCGTTGAACTTCTGTGACACCTCTTCGTAGTTCTTGCCGCCGTCGACGAGGTCGACGGTCAGGTCCGGGTACTTCGCCTGGAACCGGGCGATGAGTTCCTTCTCCACGTCCTGGGACTTGCCCGGGTGGTTGGACCAGAACTTGATCATGTTCGCGTCGGAGGCGGACCCCGAGGTGCCCGCCGACCCGGACGAGCCGGTGCCGGCGCACGCGGCCAGCGCTGCGCTCGCCGCGACCACCCCGGTCAGTCCCAGAAATCCACGCCTGTCGATGTTCACGAAGTTGCTCCTGGAAGAGTTCAGCCCTTGACCGCACCGGAGGTGAGGCCCTTGATCATGTGTCGTTGCAGCGCAAGGAAGACCACGAGGATCGGCAGCATGGCCAGCACCGTGCCGGCCATCACCGGACCCCAGTTGGTGACGCCGTCGTTGTTCTGCAACTGGGTCAGTCCGATCGGCAGCGGGGCCACCGACGCGTCGTCGGCCATGAGGAACGGCCACAGGTATTCGTTCCACTCGTTGACCACGGTGATGAGCGCGAACGCGACCAGGGTCGGGCCGGACACGGGCAGCACGACCCGCCACAGCAGACGGACGTGTCCGGCGCCGTCCATCCGTGCCGCCTCGATGATCTCGGCGGGGATGGACAGGAAGTGGTTGCGCAGCAGGAACGTTCCGAACGCGACGCCCGCGAGCGGCACGATGATCCCCTGGAAGGTGTTGCGCCATCCCCATTCCGCCACCAGCGCGTAGTTGGAGATGACCGTGATCTGGTTCGGCACCATCAGGGCGGCGACGATGCCGACGAACACGAGATTCTTGCCGGGGAACCGCAGGAACACCAGACCGTAGGCGCTCAGGATGCCGAGGACGAACTTCACGCTCGACAGCACCGTGGTGATGATCAGCGAGTTCCGCAAGAACGTGCCGAACGGCACCGAGGTGACGGCCTCCGTGTAGTTCTGGGGATGGAACATGCTGGGCCACCAGGTGACCGGCAGCGTGTAGATGTCGGGCCGCTGCTTGAACGACGTCACCACGATCCAGTACAGCGGCAGCGCCACGACGAGCAGTGCGACGACCATCGCGGCGTAGGCGAGCACACGGATCACGCGCTCCCGACGCCGGTACGGCTCTGCCGCCGTCGGCTCCGCACGTACGATCCGACGGTCCAGAAGCGCCGTCATCCCACGATCTCCTTCCGCGCCACCGGCCGGATGTCACATTCCGTCGAGGGGACCGAACGCGTGTCACATTCGGCCCCGCGCCCGCGACGGCGACGGCGAAGGCGGGGGCCGCGGACGGGGCGGGGCCGGTCGTCGCGGTCCATGAGACGCACCTGGTACACCGTGACCGCCAGCAGTACGAGGAACATGACGGTCGCGACGGTGGCGCCGTAGCCGGCCCGGAAGTTGCGGAAGGACTCGTTGTAGACCTGGTAGACCATCGTGGTGGTTCCGGTGCCGAGCGGTCCGCCCCGGGTCATCACGTTGATGATGTCGAAGACCTGGAACGAATTGAGCAGCACGGTGATCGACAGGAAGTAGGTGGTGGGTCGCAGCTGCGGCAGGAGTACGCGCCGGAAGGCGGTCCACGACGAGGCGCCGTCGATCGCGGCGGCCTCGGAGAGTTCGGGGCGCAGGCCCTGCAGGGCGGCGAGATAAATGACGAAGGTGTAGCCGAGGTTCTTCCACAGGTAGGTGAGGGTGACCATCACCAGCGCCCAGGCCGGATCCTGGTAGAAGTCCGGGGCGCCGATCCCGACCCTGTCCAGCAGGTCCTGGACGAGGCCGAAGTTCGGGTCGAACACGAACTGGAACGCCACGCCCACCGCGGCGCCGGAGATGACGAACGGCGCGAAGAGTGCGGAGCGGACGAGGTTGCGGCCCAGGAGTTTACGGTCCAGCAACAGCGCCAGCGCCAGACCGAGCAGCATGGATCCCGCGACGGTGGCGACGGTGAACACGACGGTGTTGCCGACGATCTGCCAGGTGTCGGCGCGGCCGAACCACTCGCGGTAGTTGCCGAATCCGACGAACGTGGCGGTGGGGCTCGAGATGTTCCACTCGAAGAACGAGAGGCGGATGTTGTCGACGAGCGGCCGGTACGTGAACAGGATCAGCAGCGCGAGATTCGGTCCGATCAGCGCGGCGAACAGCGCGTAGTCGCCCCATGGGCGTCGCGACAGCCCCCGATCGGGTTGGGGCAATACTCTTTCCGGACTCGAGCGCACTGCGGCAGTGTGCCTGCCGCGGGCGAACCGGAGGTTACGCCGGTCTGGCGCCGGCGAGTACTCTCGCCACCCGGAAGGTCACCAGGTGCTCGCCGGCGTCGACCGTTGTCCGGCTAGAGGTTCCAGTCGCCGAGGCCGTCCCAGCCGTTGAGGGTGCCGCCACCGGTGTTCTGCACGATCACCGGGTCGCCCTTCTGGGCGTTCTCGAAGAACCAGCGACCGTCCTCGGTGCTCACGTTCAGGCACCCGTGGCTGACGTTGGTGTTGCCCTGCGCCCACTCGGACCATGGCGCCGCATGCACGAAGATGCCGCTGTTGGAGATGCGGGTCGCGTACTCGACGTAGGTGCGGTATCCCTCGGGCGAGTCGACCGGAACGCCGTACGTGGACGAGTCCATGTACATGTCGCGGAACTTCTCGCCGACGATGTAGGTGCCGTTGGGCGTCTCGTAGCCGGGCTTGCCGAACGACGTCGGCATGGTCTTGACGACCTCGCCGTTGCGGGTGACGGTGATGGTCTTGGTGTTGTCGTCCGCGACGGTGATCAGCGCGTCGCCGACGGTGTACGACGACTGCGTGCCCCCGGCGTTCACGGTGACCTGGGTGTGGGCCGGCCAGAACTCGAACGGCCGCCACCGCACCTGCCGGTCCGAGGCCCAGTAGAAGTGCCCGGACACCGGCGGGTTCGACGTGACGGTGATGGCGCGCTCGGCGGCCGCGCGATCGGTGACGTTCTCGTCGAAGCGGATGATGATCGGCTGGGCCACGCCGACCGTCTCACCGTTCGACGGGTTGATCGACGGGGCCGAGAACGGCGGCGGCGTGGGTGCGACGGAGTTCGAGCCGCCCGGAAGCCTCTCGACGAGTTCCTGCACGCTCGGCAGTTCGGGCCCGCCCGGCCACAGGGGTACCGCGGCGGCGGGTCCCGTCATGGTGAGCATGGCGGCGCCGGCCCCCACCAGCGCGGTGGCGACACGGCCGGACCAGCGACCGGCGCGGCCACGACTGATCGGCCGACCCTTCTTCTCGAACATTCGACAACCCATCGTTCGTTCGTGCCGTCGCACCCACGTCCGCCCCGACAGCGACGACTTGGCGACCCCATTAGACACAGCTCCCCGCAGGCGGGCAATTCGACCATGCCCGCCCGGACGGCCCATCGCGGGCTCGCGCCCAGGTCAGGACTCGATTCGAGAGGCGGCAAGGAGATCGGCGACAGCGACGAACTTCACGCGAGAGCGACCCGCGGCGCCGCCCCGGGCGCGTTCCTGCTTGTCGATCTGCTGCCAGCCCCGGTAGTCGACGTACTCCGGCCGGCGCTCGGAGACCAGCGCCGCGAGCTTCTCCCGGTCGGCGACGGGTGCGACGAGCCGGCCGGCCACGAAATCCTGGACCAGGTGCTCGACGGTCTGGGCGGAGCACTGCTTGTTGGTGCCGATGACGCCGGTGGGTCCGCGCTTGATCCAGCCGGCGGTGTACACGCCGGGCAGCGGCTCGTTCGTCTCCGGGTCCACGACCCGGCCCTCCTCGTTGGGGAGGATGCCGCGCTGGTCGTCGAACGGCAGGTCGGCGACGGGGGCCCCGCGGTAGCCGACCGAACGCAGGACCAGGCCGGTGGCCAGGGTCTCGGTCTGCCCGGTGCGGTGCGCCTCGAGCCGGCCGTTCGCCTCGACCAGTTCGGTGCGTTCGAGGGTGATCGATTCGACCCGGCCGTCGCCGCTCAGCTCGACGGGGGCGGCGAGGAAGCGCAGCACGATCCGCTTGTTGCCCTCGGTGGGGCGCCGCTGGGCGAAGCCCTGGACCTGTTCGACCTTCAGCGCGATCCGCGGTTCGGCGGTGGGGTCGTCGACGAGGGCGCGGCTGGCCGGGTCGAGTTCGGCCTCGGCCGGGTCGACGACGATGTCGACGCCCGTGAGCTGACCGAGGGCCAGCAGTTCCGGGTTGGTGTAGGCGGCCTGGGCGGGTCCGCGGCGTCCCACGACGACGACCTCGCGGATGTTCGACTCGCGCAGGGCGGCGACGGCGTGGTCGGCCATGTCGGTCTTCGCCAGCTCGTCCGGGTCCATGACCAGCGCCCGCGCCACGTCGAGGGCGACGTTGCCGTTGCCGACGATCACCGCGCGTTCGCCGGACAGGTCGAAGGTGCGGTCGGCGTAGTCGGGGTGTCCGTTGTACCAGGCGACGAACTCGGTGGCCGCGTGCGAACCGGTCAGGTCCTCGCCGGGCACGTCCAGGCGCCGGTCCCCGGCGGCGCCGACGGCGTAGAGCACCGCGTGGTGGTGCGCGAGCAGTTCCTCGTGGCTGATGTGGGTGCCCACCTCGACGTTGAACCAGCACTGGCTCTTCTTGTGGCCGAGGGCACTACGGAACAGCTCACCGACGGCCTTGGTGCTCTGATGGTCCGGGGCGACACCTGCACGGACGAGGCCGTACGGGGTGGGCAGGCGGTCGAAGATGTCGACCTCGACGCGAGCCCGGCCGGTCAGCTCCAGCACGGCGTAGCAGGCCGCCGGCCCCGAGCCGACGATCGCCACCCGCAGGGTGCCGAGCTCGGCGGGAATCTTGGTGCGGTCGCGTTCCTCGGGCCAGTCCGGTCCGATCGGGTATCGCCGGTAGTAGTCCTCGGCGATCTTCAGATAGGGCTCGTGCGCGGCGGGCAGCTCGTTGTCGGCGTAGATCGCGTCCAC
>NZ_WVTE01000122.1:0-7003 GCF_009939605.1 Rhodococcus sp. YH1
CCCTCGCGGCGGGCGCCGAGGCCGACACCGCCGAACGGTTGTGGGTCACGCTCACCCGGCGTCTCCCGGACCCGGAACGAGCCGAGGCCGCCGCCCTCGTCGGCTACAGCGCGTACGTTCGGGGCGACGGACCGCTCGCCGGGGTGGCCCTGGGGGTCGCACTCGAGTCCAACCCGCGGCACCGGCTCGCCGACCTCCTCGACCAGGCCCTGCAGGCCGGGCTGCGGCCGCACACCGTGCGCGGCCTCGCCGACACCGGCTACGAGATCGCCGCGCGGCTCGGGGTGCGAATGCCCCCGCCCGCACCGGCGGCGTGACCGCCGGGACGGCGCCGGCTCAGCGCCGTGCCGCGTGCGACCGGTCGCCGAGTTCCTGCAGGTAGACCCACGCGTCGGCGACGATCTCGTCGAGGCTCGTGTGCTGCGGCTTCCAGCCCAGTTCCTCGACGGCGCGGCGGCTCGACGCGATCAGCACGGCCGGATCCCCGGCGCGCCGGGGTGCATCGACCCCCGTGATCGGCAGGCCCGTCACCCGGCGGCACGCCTCGATGACCTCCCGGACGGTGAAACCCTCGCCGCTCCCGAGGTTGTAGACGGCGTGCTCGCCGGGCCGGGCGGCCGCCAGTGCCAGCAGGTGGGCGTCGGCGAGGTCCTTGACATGGATGTAGTCCCGCACCGCCGTGCCGTCCTTGGTCGGCCAGTCGGTGCCGAACACCGAGATGTGCTCGCGCTGGCCGAGAGCCACCTGCAGCACGAGCGGAATCAGGTGCGTCTCGACCACGCGGTTCTCGCCGGCACCGTGGTATGCGCCCGCGACGTTGAAGTAGCGCAGGCTCGTCGCGGCCAGACCGTACGCCCGCGTGTACGACGAGATCGCATGGTCGATGGCGAGTTTCGTGGCGCCGTACGGGTTGGTGGGCCGGGCGGGTGCATCCTCGGTGATCGGTACCCGGTCCGGCTCGCCGTACGTCGCCGCCGTCGACGAGAACACCAGCCGCGGTGTTCCCGAGGCGCGGATCGCGTCCAGCAGGGCGAGGGTCGCGACGACGTTGCCGTGCCAGTACTTGTCCGGATGCTCGACGGACTCGCCGACCAGGGACTGGGCCGCGAAGTGCAGCACCCCGTCGAACCGGGGCTGTGCACCGCCGCCGAGCACCTCCGCGGCCGCGGTCGCGATGTCGCCCTCGACGAACTCCGCGCCGGCCGGGACGGCGTCGGCGTTGCCGGTGGACAGATCGTCGAGGATCACCACCTCGTGACCCTGCTCGAGCAGCACCGTGCTGCAGACGCTGCCCACATAGCCGGCACCGCCGGTAACCAGAAGCCTCACGCTGGGACCCTTCTTCGCCGGCCCGCGCGGGGCCGGCGAAGAAGGGGCCTGTCTCAGACCTGCTTCACCTGCACCGCGTGGGCCATCTCGTCGGAAAGTTCGAAGCCGTCGTGGCCGGGCACGTTGATGACCACCGACCCCGGCTTCGTCTCGACTGTAACGCGTGCGTCGGGGACGATCCCCGCCTCACGCAGCCGCCCGATCACCTCGTGATCGGACTGCACGTACTCCGCTAGCCGGCGCACGACCACGGCGGTCGGCTTGCCCGGCGGGATCTCGGTGAGCCGCACCAGCCGCTCGTCCGCCGCGGCCGGGCGGTCCAGGCCGAGCTGGTCCAGTCCCGGAATCGGATTGCCGTACGGCGAGGTCGTGGGGTTGTGCAGCACCTCGACGAGGCGGCGCTCGACCTCCTCGCTCATCACGTGCTCCCAGCGGCATGCCTCGGCGTGCACGTTCTCCCAGTCGAGACCGATCACATCCACGAGCAGCCGCTCGGCGAGCCGATGCTTGCGCATGACCGACACCGCCAGGTCGCGGCCCTTCTCGGTCAGCTCGAGGTGCCGGTCGCCTGCCACGCGCAGCAGCCCGTCCCGCTCCATCCGGGCGACGGTCTGGCTCACGGTCGGTCCGCTCTGTTCCAGGCGTTCGGCAATGCGCGCACGCAGCGGCACGACGCCCTCTTCCTCCAAGTCGTAGATCGTCCGGAGGTACATCTCCGTGGTATCGACCAGGTCCTTCACTCTCACACCCCTTCGTCTGCGGCCGATTCTAACCGGGCGAAACCCCCGGCGGGCGCACCTCGCGCGGCGCCGCCCGGCGGGGCCTGCGGCAGGCGCGCCGGGGCCCTGCGGCACTCGCATCGCCCCGGACGGCGCAGTAGCTTTGTGGCCATGACCACGACCTCCGCCGCGACGGGCGATCCGACACATCCGAGCGGCGACCGAGTGGTGGTGTGGAGCCCGGACTTCCTCGACTACCGGTGGGGCCCGACTCATCCCATGAATCCCACCCGGCTCGATCTCACGATGGCACTGTCCCGCGGCCTCGGCCTGCTCGAGGGGGTGGAGACCCTGCGTCCGCCGGCCGCGACCGACGCCGAGCTGCTGCGCATCCACACCCCTGCCTACGTCGAGGCCGTCAAGCACGCCGGCAGCCTGCCGCCAGGTTCGACCGCCGGGGCGGAGGCCCCGCACGGTCTCGGCACCGAGGACAATCCGATCTTCCCGCGCATGCACGAGGCCAGTGCCGTCCTCGCAGGCGGCACCCTCGCCGCCGCCCGGGAGATCGCCGCCGGCCGCACCCGGCGGGCGGTGAGCATCGGCGGTGGGATGCACCATGCGATGGCGGACTGGGCCGCCGGATTCTGTGTGTACAACGACGCCGCCATCGCCATCTCGTGGCTCCTGGACAACGGCTTCGACCGGATCGCCTACATCGACGTCGACGCCCACCACGGCGACGGGGTGCAGCACGCCTTCCTGAGCGATCCCCGGGTGCTCACCGTCTCCATCCACCAGCACCCCGCGACGCTGTGGCCGAACACCGGCTGGTCCAGCGAGGTCGGCACCGGCGCCGCCGAGGGGACCGCGATCAACCTGCCGGTCCTGCCCGGCACCGTCGACGCGCTGTGGCTGCGCGCATTCCACGCCGTCGTCCCCGCCGCGGTCGCGACGTTCCGGCCGCAGATCATCATCAGCCAGTGCGGTGCCGACAGCCACCGGGAGGATCCGCTGGCCGACCTCTCGTTGACCGTCGACGGCCAGCGCGCGGCGTATCTCGCCATGCGCGAGCTCGCGGACCGGCACTGCGAGGGCCGGTGGCTCGCGGTGGGCGGAGGCGGCTACGGGCTGGTGCGGGTGGTGCCGAGATCCTGGACCCACCTGATCGCAGCCGTACTCGACCGCGAGATCGACCCCGCCACCCCGATCCCCGACGAGTGGCGCGAGCGGGTCGCTGCGATGGCGCCGGGGGTCGATCTGCCGACCGTGATGGGGGAGGGCGGCGACGTGGCGTATCTGCCGTGGGACGGCCCCGGCGGTACCCCCGAGACCGGCGTCGCATCGTTCGATCGTGCCCTCAGCCGCGTCGACTCGGCCATCATCGCCACCCGCCGGGCCTGCTTCCCGCTGCTCGGCCTGGACCCGGAGGACCCGCGTGACTGAATCCGAGAACACGGCCCACGGCCCCGCGGTCACCGCGGGGCAGACCCCCGACGGCGACGCCGCCGCCGGGGAGCCGGCCGATGCCGCCAGCGGGCCGGCCGATGCCGCCGCCGGCGAGCCGGCCGATGCCGCCGCCGGCGAGCCGGCCGATGCCGCCGCCCGCGCACAGGCGGAGAAGGAGGCCGCCCGCGAGCGCGCACTCGCTGTCGCCCGCAACTACCCCAAGCACTGGGTGGCGGACGTCCTCGCCGCCGACGGCAAGGCCGTGCACCTGCGGCCCATCGTCCCCGAGGACGCGGACCTGCTCGTGGACTTCCACAGCAAACTCTCCGAGCGCACCCGCTATCTCCGCTACTTCGGCCCCTACCCGACGATGTCGAAACGGGACCTGTTCAACTTCACCGTCGTCGACCACCACCGGCGGGTCGCGTTCGTGGCCCTGCTCGGCGGGGAGATCATCGCGGTCGGCCGCTACGAGGGTCTGCCCGAGGGCGACGGCCTGTCCGCCGAGGTCGCATTCACCGTCGCCGACGCGCACCAGGGCCGCGGCCTCGGTCCGATCCTGCTCGAGCACCTCGCCGGGGCCGCCGCCGAGAACGGCCTCCACACCTTCGTCGCGGAGGTGCTGGCCGAGAACCGCAACATGGTGACCGTGTTCCGGGAGGCCGGCTACCAGGTCAGCCGCAGTTTCGAGGGCGGCGTGGTGCGACTCGAGTTCGCCATCGACCCCACCGAGGCGCTGGTGTCGGTGCGTAACGCCCGCGAACGCGCCGCCGAGGCCCGCAGCGTCCGCAACCTGCTCAGCCCGGGCAGTGCCGCCGTCATCGGCGCGTCCACCGACAGCCGCAAGGTCGGCAACGCGGTCCTGGTCAACATGCTGCGCAGCGGCTTCACCGGCCCGGTCTATCCGGTCAACGCCGAGCACCGCTCGGTGCGTGGCGTGCGGGCCTATCCGACCGTCCGTGACATCCCCGACGACATCGACCTCGCGATCGCGGCGGTCCCGGCCGACGCCATCGACGCGGTGCTCGACGACTGCCTCGCGAAGGGCGTCAAGGCGTTGCTTGTCGTGTCGTCCGGCTTCGGCGAGACCGGTCCGGAGGGCCGGGTCGCGGAACGCCGCCTCGCCCACGCGGCCCGGGCGCACGGCATGCGGCTGATCGGGCCGAACGCGCTCGGCGTCGCCAACAACGATCCGGAGATCCGCCTCAACGCCACCCTCGCGCCCGTGCTGCCCGCGGCCGGCAACGTCGGCTTCTTCTGCCAGTCCGGTGCGCTGGGCATCGCGATCCTCGACGAGGCGGCCAAGACCGGCGTCGGCCTGTCCTCGTTCGTCTCTGCCGGCAACCGTGCCGACCTGTCGGGCAACGACCTGCTGCAGTACTGGGACACCGATCCGGCCACCGAGGTGGTGCTGCTGTATCTCGAGAGCTTCGGCAATCCGCGCAAGTTCTCGCGTATCGCGCGGCGCGTGGCCCGCAGCAAGCCGATCGTCGCCGTCAAGAGCGGCCGCCACGCCGTGCCCCCGGTCCTCGCGGCCCGCACGGGGGAGATGGACGACACCATCGTGCGGGACCTGTTCGAGCAGGCGGGCGTCGTGCAGGTGGGTTCGATCGCGCAGTTGTTCGACTCCGCCCTGTTGTTCGGCTACCAGCCGCTGCCCGCCGGCCCCCGCGTCGCGGTGGTGGGCAACTCCACGGCCCTCGGCGTGCTCGCCGTCGACGCCGCCCGCAGCGAGGGCCTGCACGTCGGTGAACCCGTCGATCTGGGGGCGGCGGCCTCGCCGGAACAGTTCGCGGCAGCCGTCGCCCACGCGCTCGAGGCGGCCGATGTCGACGCGGTGATCGCGGTGTTCGTGCCCCCGGTCGCCGTGACGGTCGAGCCGTACGCGCAGGCCCTGCGCGACGCCGTCGCCGGCACCGACAAGCCGGTGCTGACGACGTTCCTCGCCACCGAGGGCCTGCCCGACGTGCTCGCCGTGCGCGGACCGGACGGCCATCCCACCCGGGGTTCGGTGCCGTCGTATCCGGGGCCCGAGCGGGCGGCGCTCGCGCTGGCCCGGGCGTGGCGGTACGCCAAGTGGCGCAGCCGTCCGGCGTCCCAGGTCGTCCGTCCGGCGGGCATCGAAGCCGACAAGGCCCGCACCCTGGTCGAAGGGTGGCTGGCGACGTCGCCGGAGGGACGCTGGCTCTCGGACACCGAGGCGGCGCTCCTGCTCGCGTGCTACGGGGTGCACATCGCCGAGTTCCGGGCGGTGACCACGGCCGACGAGGCCGTCGCCGCCGCGGAGGAGATCGGGTTCCCCGTCGCGGTGAAGGCGACCGGCGCCCACTGGCGGCACCGGCCGGACCTGAGCGGGGTGCGGCTGGATCTGCTCGGGCCCGAGGCGGTGCGGATCGCGTACCGTGACCTCGCCGCGGTCTCCGGGGAGCCGTTGCTGCACGTGCAGAAGATGGCCACCAAGGGCATCGGTTGCGTCGTGCAGGTGCAGGACGACCCGTCGTTCGGGTCGCTGATCTCGTTCGGTCTCGCCGGGGTCATTTCCGACCTGCTCGGCGACCGCGCTTTCCGGGTCCTGCCGGTCACCGAGGACGAGGCGGTCGAGCTGATAGACGCACCCAAGGCGGCGCCGCTGCTGTCCGGCTACCGCAACACCGAGCCGGTCAGCAAGGCCGCGCTCGTCGACCTGGTCCAGCGCATCTCCGCTCTCGCCGACGATCTGCCGGAGGTGCGGGAGATCGCGTGCGAACCGGTCCTCGCGTCCCCCACGGGCGCGGAGATCACCGACGCGCACCTGCGGATCGGCCCCGAGCCGCACCCCCTCGACCTCGGCCCTCGCCGGCTGCGCTGACCTCGGCCCCCGCCGGCTGCGCTGACGGCCGCGGCGGTCCGCGGACGCGAAGATCCCCGAGAACCCAGCCCGGTTCTCGGGGATCGTCCGGCCGACTGCCCGGTCAGCTGGCGTAGGCGCGGAGGCGTTCGGCGCGGTCGCCCTCGCGGAGCTTGCCCATCACTTCCCGCTCGATCTGGCGGACCCGCTCACGGGAGAGGCCGAACAGCTTGCCGATCTGGTCGAGGGTGCGGGGCTGGCCGTCGTCGAGGCCGTAGCGCAGCCGGATCACCTGCTGCTCGCGCTCGTCCAGGGTGGCCAGGACGCTGCGCACGTCGCTGTGCAGCAGCCCGGCGATCACCGCGTTCTCCGCGGACGTCGCCTCGGCATCCTCGATGAAGTCGCCGAGCGGGGCCTCCTCGTCGTTGCCGACCGGCATGTCCAGGCTCACCGGGTCGCGGCTGTGGTCCAGCAGGTCGCCGATCTTCTCGACCGGGATACCGGACTCCGCGGACAGTTCCTCGTCGGTCGCCTCCCGGCCGAGCTGCTGATGCAGTTCCCGCTTGATCCGGGCCAGCTTGTTGACCTGCTCGACGAGGTGGACGGGGAGCCGGATCGTGCGGCTCTGGTCGGCCATGCCGCGGGTGATGGCCTGCCGGATCCACCAGGTGGCGTAGGTCGA
>NZ_WVTE01000123.1:0-6991 GCF_009939605.1 Rhodococcus sp. YH1
ACCGGCGCGCGTAGTCCTTGTCCCCCGGCGCCACCCCGTCCTCGAGATCGAGGATCACCACATCCGCCGTCGCGGCCGCCTTACCGAACCGCTCCGGACGATCGGCCGGACAGAACAACCACGCCGGGCCGCCGACGCTGTACATAGAGACCTCCTCGATCGGGTGATCTCTTCGATGATGCGGCCCGGGCACCGCACTGTCAGCACAATCGTGACCCGAGCGCGGGACGGGTGGTCGTCCGCGCGGGAATTCCGCGCGGACGACCGGCAAGAGCGCGGATCCGTCAGGCGCCGGCCGCTGCCTCCGACTGCCCGGCCGCTGCCTCCGACTGCCCGGCCGCTGCCTCCGACTGCACCGAGCGGTGCAGGATCTGCTCCGCGTGCCGCAGCACCGGCGCGTCGACCATCCGGCCCTCGAACTGGAACACCCCCCGCTCCTCCGGCACCGCCGCCAGCACCCGCCGCGCCCACGCCACATCCTCCGCGCTCGGCGCGTACGCGGACCGGATCACCGCCACCTGACCGGGGTGGATCGCCACCTTCGCATCGAACCCGACCGCCACCGCGTCCAGCGCCTCCGCCCGCAACCCGTCGTGATCCCTGATGTTCAGATACACCGAGTCCAGGGCGAACCGCCCGTACGCCTTCGCCGCCAGCAACGCCTGCGACCGCACGTGCCGCGCCACGTCCCGATACGTCCCGTCGCCCCGGCGGGACGACTGCCCACCCAGGCCGACCACGAGATCCTCCGCACCCCACATCAGACCGACCGTGCCCGCCGCCAGGGCGATCTCGTCGACCTTCAACGCCCCCAGCGGGGACTCGATCAGCGCGATCACCTCCCGCGGCGCCAGCGACGTCACCTGCTGCGCCGACTCGCACTTGGCCGGCATCACGCGGGAATAGGGGGTCTTCGCCAGGGACTCGAGATCGGCGAGGTGGTCGGCCGTGCCGGCCGGGTTGAGCCGCACCACCGTCCGGGCCGGATCGAGCGGGGTGTCCTGCAGGCACCGGCGCGCGTAGTCCTTGTCCCCCGGCGCCACCCCGTCCTCGAGATCGAGGATCACCACATCCGCCGTCGCGGCCGCCTTACCGAACCGCTCCGGACGATCGGCCGGACAGAACAACCACGCCGGACCACCCACGGAGTCGACGGAACCCATGCTTGTCCCCTATCCCTTCTGCGTGTCGTCGGCGGGCCGGCATTGCACGAGTGTCTGGCGCACCGCGACCGCGACGACGTCGCCGTGCTGGTTGCGGGCCGTGTGCTCGAGCGTGACGATCCCCTGCCCCGGACGGGACTTGGACTCGCGCTTGTCGGTGACCAGGGTCTCGGCGTACAGGGTGTCGCCGTGGCGGACCGGCGTGGGGAACTTGATCTCCGAGAAGCCGAGGTTGGCGACGATCGTGCCCTGGGTCAGCTGCGCCACCGACAATCCGACGAGGGTGGACAGGGTGAACATCGAATTCACCAGGCGCTCACCGAATTCGGTGCCCTCACTGTAGGCGGCGTCGAGGTGCAGCGCCTGCGTGTTCATCGTCATCGTGGTGAACGCGACGTTGTCGGCCTCGGTGACGGTGCGCCCGGGGCGGTGCTCGTAGACCGTGCCGACCTCGAACTCCTCGAACCACAGTCCCCGCTGGGTGACGCGTCGCTGAGCGCTCACAGGCCGAGCTCCCGCGCCACGAGCATGAGCTGGACCTCGGTGGTGCCCTCGCCGATCTCGAGGATCTTGCTGTCCCGGTAGTGCCGGGCCACCGCGTACTCGTTCATGAAGCCGTAGCCGCCGTGGATCTGCGTCGCGTCGCGCGCGTTGTCCATCGCCGCTTCCGACGCGACCAGCTTGGCGATGGCAGCCTGCTTCTTGAACGGCTTGCCCGCCAGCATGAGGGCCGCGGCGTCGTAGTAGGCGGCGCGGGCGGCATGGGCCCGTGCCTCCATCCGGGCGATCTTGAAGGCGATCGCCTGGTTCCGGCCGATGGGACGGCCGAACGCCTCGCGCTCCTTCGCGTACTTGACGGACTCGTCGACGCAGCCCTGCGCCGCGCCGGTGGACAGGGCGGCGATCGCGATGCGGCCCTCGTCGAGGATGCGCAGGAAGTTCGCGTAGCCGCGGCCGCGCTCGCCGAGCAGGTTCTCCGCCGGCACCCGCACGTCGGTGAAGCTCAGCGGGTGGGTGTCCGAGGCGTTCCAGCCGACCTTGTTGTAGGCGGGCTCGGCGACGAAGCCGGGCGTGTCGGTGGGCACGACGATCGTGGAGATCTCCTTCTTGCCGTCGCGTTCGCCGGTGACGGCGGTGACGGTCACGATCTCGGTGATGTCGGTGCCGGAGTTGGTGATGAACTGCTTGCTGCCGTTGATGATCCACTGGTCACCGTCGAGCTTGGCGGTGGTCTTGGTGCCGCCGGCGTCGCTGCCGGCGCCGGGCTCGGTCAGGCCGAACGCGCCCAGCGCCCGTCCCGCGGCGAGCTGCGGCAGCCACTTCTGCTTCTGCTCCTCGGTGCCGAAGCGGTAGATCGGCATCGCGCCGAGCGAGACGCCGGCCTCGAGGGTGATGGCCACGGACTGGTCGACCTTGCCGAGTTCCTCGAGCGCGAGGCACAGCGCGAAGTAGTCTCCGCCCTGCCCGCCGTACTCCTCGGGGAACGGCAGCCCGAACAGGCCGAGGTCGGCCATGCCCGCGACGACCTCGTACGGGAACGTGTGGTTGGCGTCGTGCTCGGCGGCGACGGGTGCGACGACGGTCTGCGCGAAGTCTGCGACGGTGTTCTTCAGGTCCCGGTAGTCCTCGGGAAGCTGTCCGGTGGAGAGGTAGTCGGTCATCGGGGTGTCCTAGCTGTCGGTGGTGTCGGTGGGGGCGGGAACGGAGTGGGTGGGAACTCCGCTGCCGGGGACGACGCGGGCGAGGAGTTGGTCGACCTTGACCTGGTCGCCGGGGGCGACGAGGAGTTCGACGGTGCCGTCGACGGGCGTGGTCAGGGCGTGTTCCATCTTCATCGCCTCGACGACGACGACGGTGCTGCCGGCGGTGACGGTGGCACCGTTCTCGACGGGGACGGCGATGACGGTGCCGGGCATCGGGCTGGTCAGCTCGGCCTCGCCGGCGTGGGCGTCGGCGTCGCGGATGTTCGGTTCGCGGGCCTCGCGCACCGGCCAGGTGCCGCCGTCACCGGCGAGCCACAGCTGCCCGTCGCCCTCGGCGACGAGGAACTCCGAGCGCACCCCGTCGAGGGTGACGGCGAGGCGGCCGGCGTCGAGCCGAGCGGTGAGTACCCGCTCGGGGCCGTCCTCGATCCGGGCGGTGGCGGCCTCCGGGGTGCCGGTGAGGTGCACGTGATCGGTGCGGGTGGGGGTCTGCAGCCGCACGGTGGTCGGCGCGGGTCCTCCGACCCGCCAGCCGGTGGGCCGGTCCCACGGGTCCACTGCCGACGTCGTGGACGTCGCGGGCCAGCGGCGCAGCCAGCGGTGCGCGGCCGCGGCGACGAGCACCGCGTCGGGGGTGTCCGGGGCGGTGTAGTCGTCGAGGCGGCGATCGAGCAGCCCGGTGTCGAGGTTGCCGGCCTGCACGTCGGGATCGGCGAGCAGGAAGCGGGCGAAGTCGATGTTGGTGACCACCCCGAGGACCGCGGTCTCGGCCAGGGCCCGGTCGAGCCGGCGCAGCGCGGCGGCGCGGTCGGGTCCGTGCGCGATCACCTTCGACAGCATCGGGTCGTAGTCGCTGCCGACGACCGTGCCCACCTCGAGCCCGGAGTCGACGCGGATGCCCACCCCGGTGTCGGCCTGGGCGCCGGGTTCGTCGAGCCCGACGACGGTGCCGCCGGTAGGCAGGAATCCGCGGGCGGGGTCCTCGGCGTAGACGCGGGCCTCGATCGCGTGCCCGGTCAGGGTGATGTCGTCCTGTTCGAAGCCGAGCGCCTCGCCGGCGGCGACGCGCACCTGCCACTCCACCAGGTCCAGTCCGGTGACCAGTTCGGTGACGGGGTGCTCGACCTGCAGGCGGGTGTTCATCTCCATGAAGAAGAACTCGTCCGGCGCGTCCGCGGAGACGATGAACTCCACCGTGCCGGCGCCGGTGTAGTCGACGCTGCGGGCGGTGTTGCACGCGGCCTGCCCGATCCGGGCGCGGGTGGCCTCGTCGAGCAGCGGCGACGGGGCCTCCTCGATCACCTTCTGGTGGCGGCGCTGCAGGCTGCACTCACGCTCGCCGAGATGGACGACGTTGCCGTGGGTGTCGGCGAGGATCTGCACCTCGATGTGCCGCGGGCGCTGCACGAACCGTTCGAGGAACAGGGTGTCGTCACCGAACGCGGAGGCCGCCTCGCGCCGCGCGGAGGCGAGCGCCTCGGCGAGCTGACCGGATTCGGTGACCAGGCGCATGCCCTTGCCGCCGCCGCCGGCGGACGGCTTGATCAGCACCGGGTATCCGATGTCGCCGGCCGCGGCGATCAGCTCGTCGTCGGTCAGGCCGGGCCGGGAGATGCCCGGCACGACCGGGACGTCGAACGCGGCAACGGCGTTCTTGGCGGTGATCTTGTCGCCCATGACCTCGATGGCCTTGGCGGGCGGGCCGAGGAAAACGATCCCGGCGTCGGCGCAGGCCTGCGCGAAGCCCGAGTTCTCGGACAGGAAGCCGTAACCGGGGTGGATCGCCTGCGCACCGGTGCGCCGGGCCGCGTCGATCACCTTGGCGATGTCGAGGTAGCTCTCGCGCGCGGCGGCGGGGCCGAGGCGCACCGCGGTGTCGGCCTCACGCACGTGCCGGGCGCCGGCGTCGGCGTCGCTGTACACGGCGACGGACCGGATGCCCATGCGGCGCAGGGTCCGGATCACCCGGACCGCGATCTCCCCGCGGTTGGCCACCAGTACGGTATGGAACATCCCGGCTCGGCCGGTGGTATCGAACATGTTCATGTGCCTCACATCCGGAAGACGCCGTAGGAGACCGGCTCGAGGGGTGCGTTCGCGCACGCCGACAGGGCCAGGCCGAGAACTTCCCGCGTGTCGGCGGGATCGATGATGCCGTCGTCCCACAGCCGCGCGGTCGAGTAGTAGGGGTTGCCCTGGTGCTCGTACTGCGCGCGGATCGGCGCCTTGAACGCCTCCTCCTGCTCGGCGGTCCACGGGGTGCCGGACGCGTCGAGCTGTTCCGAACGCACCGTCGCCAGGACGGAGGCGGCCTGCTCGCCGCCCATCACCGAGATGCGGGCGTTGGGCCACATCCACAGGAAGCGCGGCGAGTACGCCCGCCCGCACATCGAGTAGTTGCCGGCGCCGTAGGAGCCGCCGACGACGACGGTCAGCTTCGGCACCCGCGCGCACGCGACGGCGGTGACCATCTTGGCGCCGTGCTTGGCGATGCCGCCGGCCTCATAGTCCCGGCCGACCATGAAGCCGGAGATGTTCTGCAGGAACAGCAGCGGGATCGAGCGCTTGTCGCACAGCTCGATGAAATGGGCGCCCTTCTGGGCGGATTCACCGAACAGCACGCCGTTGTTGGCGACGATGCCGACCGGGTGGCCGTGGATCCGGGCGAAGCCGGTGACCAGGGTCTTGCCGTACTCGGCCTTGAACTCGGAAAAGCTCGAGCCGGGCCCGGCGGGGTCGCCGTCGACGATGCGCTCGATGACCTCGTGCACGTCGTAGGGGGTGCGCGGGTCGGTGGGCACCACGTCGTACAGCTCGGCCGGATCCGCGGCGGGCGCGAAGGTCGGCGCCACGTCCCACGGCCGGGGGTTGCGGGGCCCGAACGTGGCGACGATGTCGCGCACCCTGTTCAGCGCGTCGCGGTCGTCCTCGGCGAGATGGTCGGTGACACCGGAGACCTTCGAGTGCAGGTCGCCGCCGCCGAGTTCCTCCGCGGTGACGACCTCGCCGGTGGCGGCCTTCACCAGCGGCGGGCCGCCGAGGAAGATGGTGCCCTGGTTGCGGACGATGACGGCCTCGTCGCTCATCGCGGGCACGTAGGCGCCGCCGGCGGTGCACGAGCCCAGCACCGCGGCGATCTGCGGGATCCCCTTGGCGCTCATGGTGGCCTGGTTGTAGAAGATGCGGCCGAAGTGCTCGCGGTCGGGGAACACCTCGTCCTGCCGCGGCAGGAACGCCCCGCCGGAGTCGACCAGGTAGAGGCAGGGCAGCTGGTTCTGCAGCGCGATCTCCTGCGCCCGCAGGTGCTTCTTGACCGTGATCGGGTAGTAGGTGCCGCCCTTGACGGTGGCGTCGTTGGCGACGATCACGCACTCGCGGCCGGACACCCGGCCGATGCCGGCGATGATGCCCGCGCCCGGGCACTCGTCGTCGTACATGCCGTTCGCGGCCAGCGGCGCGATCTCGAGAAACGCGCTGCCGGGGTCGAGCAGGGCGTCGACGCGGTCCCGGGGCAGCAGCTTGCCGCGGGCGACGTGCCGATCCCGCGCCTTCTCACTGCCGCCGAGGGCGGCGGTCGCGAGCATGTCGCGCAGCTCGGCGACCAGCTGGACGTGCTGGTCGCGGTAGGTCCGCGGAGCGGTCGTTGGGGGGGTTGTCACAGTACCGTCCTCGCCATGGGGGTGAACGCCTGAGTTAATACTCGATAACTGAAAATAAGGTTAGCTGTGATTAACTGAGTTGTCCAGACCACATCAGGAAGGAAGGGTGCGGCCGATGACCGAGCTGAAGCCGGACACCGACGAGCAGCTGCTCACCCCGCGCGGCCGGGCCAAGGCCGACCGGCGGCGGCAACTGCTGCAGGCCGCGGCACGGCTCGTCGCCGAGCGCGGCTTCAACGGCGTGCGCCTCGAGGATCTCGGCGCGGCGGTGGGCATCAGCGGTCCCGCCGTCTACCGGCACTTCCCCAACAAGGACGCGCTGCTCGTCGAGCTCCTGGTCGACATCAGCCGCCGCCTGCTGGCGGGCGGTACCGACGTGATCGACCACACCGACGAGCCCCGGCGCGCACTCGACCGGCTCGTGGACTTCCACCTCGACTTCGCGCTCGGGGAGCCGGACCTGATC
>NZ_WVTE01000124.1:0-6974 GCF_009939605.1 Rhodococcus sp. YH1
TCCGGCTGCGGGCGGACGACCGGCTGGGCCGTTTCCTCGACCGGGGTGGCCGGTTCGAGGTGCGCGCGGTGACGCCGGAGAGTCTCGATGCGATCGCCGCCGAGCACGTCGGCGATGAACAGGCCGTCGAACAGGCCGCGTTCGAGGAGCCGGGCAAGTTCGGTCCAGTACCCGAGGTCGGTGTAGCGGTGCGACCGGTCCGCGGGGTGGCGCCACAGTCCGGGGGACTGGTGGGCCACGCAGTTCATGTCGAACGCGTTGAAGCGGATGTGCCGGGTCACGCGATGACTCCGGGGCGACGGCCCGCGCTCCACGCGTAGGGGAGCGGATCTCCGTTGAGCACATGGGCGCCGACGGCCTGCTGCTTGTAGATCAGCGGGTTGTGCGCCGCGACGGTCCGTGCGTTGCGCCAGTGCCGGTCCAGCGCCGCCTCCGACGAGGTGATGGATGCGCCGCCGACCTCGAACAGCTGCGCCGTCGCGTCGAGGACGAGCCCGATCACCACCGACTGGGCGCGGGCGGCGGAAGCCTCGGCGCGGTCGAGCAGTTCGGGGTCGTCGGCGCCCGCGTCGAGAAGGACGTCGAGGTCGTCGGCGACGGCGAGCACGGCGGCGCGGGCACCGAAGGCCGCGGCCGACAGCTTCCCGATCACCTGCTGGACCAGCGGGTCGTGCCGTGGCAGGTCGGCCACGGCGTGGGTGAACGTGCGGGTGCGCGCCCGAACCCAGTCGACGGCGTCGGCCTCGGCGCGCCGGGCGATGCCGGCGAGCACCGCGAGCTGCACCAGCTGCAGGTAGGCGGTCGCGTAGGTGCGGCCCGGGGCGCCGTAGCCGGGCCCGAGGATGCGGTCCTCCGGCACCACGACTCCCGTGAAGGTGGTGGTACCGCTCGCGGTGAGCCGCTGGCCGAAACCGTCCCAGTCGTCGGTCTGCTCGACGCCCTCCTGCCGCGCGTCCACCAGTACCGAGACCCGCTCGCCGTCGCGGTCCGCGGCGACGAGGATGTGGTCGGCGTACAGGCTTCCGGTGCTGTAGTACTTGATTCCGTCGAGGGCCCAGTCGCCGCCCTTGCGGGTGAGGGTCGTGCGGTAGCGGTCGGCGGCACCCACGCCCGGTTCGGTGATGGCGTTGCCGACGAGCGTGCCGTCCGCGGCGGCCGCGAGCCAGTGCCGGGCTCGTTCGTCACCCGCGAGCCGCTGGTCCTCGACGAAGCTCCAGTGCACGCGCAGCGCCTGTGGCAGGTTCGACTCGGCGGCAGCGAGGTCGATCAGCAGGTCGAACAGCTGACGGATCGTGGCACCGAAGCCGCCGAACTCGACTGGCACCCGCAGGGCGCCGAAACGGGCCTCCCGCAGCCACTGCACCTCGTGGAACGGCAGCCGGCGCTCGTGCTCGCGCTGGACGGCTCCCTCGGCGATCCGGTCGAAGATCGGCCGGAAGCGCTCCCGGAGTTCGTCGTCGGTCACGGCCGGCGTCTGGATCGTTGAACTGCTCACCTGTCATGCTCCTCGGTGTGGCGTCGATGTCGACACAACGATGGACAATCGGGCCCGCGATGGCACCGGTTGCGATCGGCCAGAGTTCAATACTGGCGCCGGGGAACGGGCGTGCGGTCGTCTCAGATCACCCCGTGCCGCGGTGGAGATGTCCCGTCCAGCGTCCAACGGCCGATGTGCTGCAGCTTCCAGCGCGTCGCGTCGTGCAGGGTGTGGGTGCGTGCGTCGCGCCAGTAGCGGGACAGGTTGGCCGCGCCGGATGCGCTTCGGGTGCCGCCCAGTTCGAACACCGCATTCGCGGCGTCGAGCGCGGCGCGGGTCGCCGCGACCTTCGCGGTGGCGACGTCGATCGATGCCGCCGCGGCGGTGTCGGCGTCGAGGTCGGCGCGCGCGGAGTCCACCGCGCGGGCCGCGACGGTCAGCAGGGCCTGGGCCGCCCGCACCGTGACCGTCACCTCGCCGGCGAGCTGAGTCAGTAGCGGATCGTCCACCGCGCGGTCGACTCCCGCCTCGAAGTGGGGACGGGCGCGGCCGGCCTGCACGACCGCCTCGCGCAGGGCGCCGGTCGCAATCCCCACGTCGATCGCGGCGTGCAGGATCTGTGCCTGTGCCCCGTAGGTGGTGGGCCCGTCGAACAGCCCCGAGTACTGGACGATCGACGAGGCGGGCACCGTCACGCCGTCGAGGGTGACGGTGCCACTGGCGGTGGTGCGCTGCCCCATGCCGTCCCAGTCGTCGACGACGGTGAGCCCGGCGGCGTCGCGGGGCACGAACGCCACGGCCTTCGGAGTGCCGCGGCCCGGGGTGCCGCCGTCGCCGACCACACTGGCGCGCACGGCGATCCAGTCCGCGAACAGGGCGCCCGTGCTGTAGAACTTGCGGCCCGAGAGCGTGAAACCCGCACCGGACGGGACGAGCACCGTGGTGTCCACGTCGACGGGATGGGGGCCCCGTTCGCTCTGCGCGTTCGCGAACAGGGCTCCGGACCGCACCTCACCGTAGAAGAACTCCTGCTGATCCGGGGTTCCCTGCGACCGGAGCAGTTCGAGGAAGGTGAAATGGGACTGGGGGATCTGCGCGATACTCGGATCCGCCTCGGCGAAAAGCCGGAAGATCTCCACGAGCGTCTCGGTGGGCACGTCGAGCCCGCCGTACGCGCGGGGCACCGTCACCGCGCCGAGGCCCGATCCGGCGAACTCGCGGATCTGGGTGTGCGGCAGTTCGCGGTTCGCGTCGCGGAGCGTGGCGTTCTCGGCGAATCGCCGGCCCAGCACCGTGGCCGTCTCGAGCGCGTGGTCGCCGTCGACGATCCCGGATGTGACCTCGGCAGTGCCCATCTCAGCGGACCCCGGCGGGAAGGAAGGGAACGCTTCCGGATACGGCGCCGCCGGCACCGCCGATGAACAGTCCGCGTTCCCGCAGGACCGGTAGCACCCCCTCGCCGAACCAGTACAGCTCCTCGAGGTGCGGGTATCCCGAGAGGACGAACTCGTCGATGCCCAGCGCGGCGTATTCGGCGATCCGGTCGGCGACTTCGGTATGGCTGCCGACCAGCGCCGTCCCGGCCCCGCCGCGCACGAGACCCACCCCGGTCCACAGGTTCGGCGCCACCTCCAGGTTACGGGCGTCGCGCCAGTCTCCGCTGCGCCGGTTGTTCTCGTGCAGGGCGAGCATGCGGCGCTGTCCTTCGGACTCACTGCGTGCGAGACCCGCCTGTGCCGCGGTCACCGTGTCGGGGCCGAGTGCCGCGATCAGCCGGTCGGCCTGCGCCCACGCATCGGCGGCGGTGTCCCGGGTGATGACGTGCAGGCGGATGCCGAACCGGATGGTGCGTCCGCGCCGGGAGGCGAGTTCGCGGATCCATGCGATCTTTTCGGCGACGGCCGCCGGCGGCTCACCCCAGGTGAGGTAGACGTCGGCGTGCTCGGCGGCCACCGGGCCCGCCGCGGCGGACGATCCACCGAAGTACAACGGGGGGACAGGGCTCGGGAGCGTGGCCAGCGCGGCTTCCGAGATGTTCAGGTGCGTGCCGGAGTGGGTGACGGTCTCGCCGGCCCACAACCGTCGGACGATCGAGAGGAACTCGTCCGCTCGGGCGTACCGCTCGTCCTTGCCGAGGCGGTCGCCGTACGCGCGCTGCTCGTGGGCCTCGCCGCCCACCACCACGTTGAGCAGGATCCGCCCCGGGGCGTGCAGTGAGAACGTCGCCGCCATCTGCGCGGCGAGGGTGGGGCTGATCAGTCCTGGGCGGAACGCCACGAGGAAGGCGAGTCGCTCGGATTCGCGCGCCACCATTGCCGTGGTGAGGAAGGCGTCCTCGCACCATGCGCCGGTAGGGGTGAGTGCGCCGGCGAATCCGAACTCCTCGGCGGCGCGGGCGATCGACGCCAGGTACCCGACGGTGGCGCGCCGATCACCGCGGGCCGCCCCAGCGGGCGTTCCGTGGCCGCCGCCGACGATCAGGCGGCTGTCGCCGTAGGTGGGAAGAAACCAATGGAATGCGAGGGACATTGTTGCGAGGTTAAGGGCGGGGCGGAGCGCGGGCCACGGTTGAAATCGGTCCGATTCCAATTCTGGTCCGCGCCGGACGGCGCCCGGCGCCCCTGCCGAGCGGGACGCGTGGACCGGACGACGAAAGGCGGGGCGAGAGAAGAAACTCTCGCCCCGCGTCTCGAACGACGGTCAGGAGGCCAGGATGAGCCCGCGGTCCCCGGTGCCGAAGCGGCGCAGGACCTCCACCACAGCGGGCGACGGCGTTGCCAGCCCCCGTGATTCGAGCCACGGCAGGGTGCCGTCGACGATGTGCTCGATCGTGAACTCGGCACCGAGTGGGAGGAGCGTCACGCCGTCGGCCACGCGGGTGGTGTGGATGTCGGCGATCAGTCCGGCGAGGCCGTGCGGGGTGCCGATGTAGGACAGGGTGTCTGCGCGACGACGGCCGTCGAGCAGCGCATACTGCTTGCGGGCGCCGCGGGCCTCCTCGGCGACGAGCACCTCGAGATCGACCAGGACGCTGATGCTGTCGGGATCGCGACCGTCGGCGCGGGCTTCGGAGCGTGCCCGTTCGCGGAGCTTCGCGCTCTCCCTCAGGTCGGCGGCGCGGATCCGGACCACGTTCGACGGCGAGGCGCTCAGGTCGAGCGCCGGTTCGTCGGCGCGTCCGGTGGTCAGATCGGCCCAGTAGTGCGGTCCCTCGGGCCCGGCAAGCTCGACGGCGATACGCAGGGGGCGATCAATGGTCCGGATAGTGTTGTGCGACAAGGGTTTTCTCCTGGAGAATGCGCCGCTCCGGTGGTACTCCAGCGCGACGTGGCGGAAGGGGCTGTGAGCGGTCAGCCCGTACAGATGCCCGAGGAGGTCCGGCCCAGATCGACGTGACGACGGCACCAGCGGGCGACGACGGTCGCTGCGGTCTCGGGTGCCATGGGCGATATCCTACACAATTGGTCGGGAATGCTCGATTCGGTGGTGAACCCGCCGTCCGGGGGGGTTCACCACCGGGGTCATGCGGCGCGGAGCGCGGCGAGCCCCCACTCGCGCGCCAGCAATTCGTACGAACGCAGCCGGTCCTCGTGCCGGTGCGTCACCGACGTGACCACGAGCTCGTCCGCCCCGGTAACGCGCTGCAGCGACTCGAGCCGCTCCGCCACGGTGGCGGGAGCGCCGACGAACTGGGTGATCAGCCGGTCGTCGACGAGGCTGCGCTCCTCGTCGCTCAGCGGTGCCGACGTGGCCGGGTCCGGGTACGGGACGGCCCCGTGGCCGGACCGGATGCTGTGCGTCCAGTGCCCGTACGTGGCCGCCAGGTCACGCGCGGTGGCGTCGTCGTCGGCGACGACCGCGTCGGCGGACACCACCACGTACGGTCGGTCGAGGAAGCGGGACGGGCGGAACGCCGCGCGGTACGCCTCGACCGCCTCGACGGTGGTGCCGGGACTGACGTGGTAGTTCGCACCGAACGGCAGGCCCAGCCGTCCGGCCAGCGACGCCGACGGCCCCGCACTGGTCCCGAAGACCCACAGCTCGACGTCCGCGCCCTCGCCGGGGCTGGCGTGCAGCTCGATCCCGTCCTCGGTGCGATAGGTCCCGTCCAGCAGAGCGAGGATGTCGTCCACCTGCCCGTCGAAGTCCGGGGCCTGCGCCCCCGGTTGCTGCAACGCGGCGAACCCGGCGGCCAGGCGCGGGGAGGACAGCAACGGCCCGGGCTGGTACGGCGGCGGAATGACCAGGCCGTCGCGCACCTCGGTGGCGCGGTGCGATTCCTCTTCGGCGGCCCCGGACCGGGCGGCCGCGAGCGCCTCCGCCCGGCGTTGTCCCGACCGGCCGAGTCCCAGGTCGATCCTGCCCGGATACAGCGCGTCCAGCGTGCCGAACGCCTCGACCACACCGGCCGCGGTGTTGTGACCGAGCTGAACCGCGGCGGCGCCGACGCGGATGGTGCTGGTGGCGGCGGCGATTGCGCCGATCAGCACGGCCGGCGACGACGACGCGACGGCGACGAAGTGGTGCTCGGCCACCCAATACCGGCGGTACCCCCACCCTTCCGTCCTCCGGGCCAGGTCGACGGTGTTGTGCAACGCCTGCGCCGTGGTGGATCCCTCGCTGACGGGGGAGAGGTCGAGGACCGAGAGCGGCACCGGATTCGATGCGGTCGTCACCGGGCCTCCTCGTCGCGCGGAGTGCGTTCGCCGGCCTCGACGGCGAACGGCAGCCGGTTCTCCGCCGGGGCGATGGGGCACGTCGCCGCGTCGGTGAACGCGCACGGCAGGTTGGCGGCCCGGGTGAAGTCGAGCGTGACCGAGCCGTCGGCGGTCGGCGCGGCGACCTCGAGGATCCGCGCGGCCGGGTAGGTCGTCACGCCGCTGGTTCCGTCGGTGAACAGCACGCGCAGCGGACCCGAGCCGTCGCCGAACGCGACGAGGCGGTGCTCGGCGCCGTCGTGGGTGAAGCGGATCAGCCCGGCCGCGCTGTGGTGGTGCTCGAGGCCGTCGACCACGGCGCCGGTGGTGACGGTCCGCACCTGATCGAAGGCCTCGAAGCGGCCCTGCAGCACCCACTCCGGCGCAGGCTCGTACGCGGGGATTCCGGTGAAGGCCGTCAGAGCCGGCGACTTCGGGTCGTGGATGCGGACGGCGAACCGGCCGGTGCGGCGGATGATCTCGGCGTAGCCGTCGCCGGCCGCGACCCGGACACCGGGTGCGCCCTCGATCGGCTCGTGCACCTCGGTTCCGCCGTCGGATTCGAGGAGCACGCGCTCGCCGTCCACCCGCCACAATCCGGGCACCTCGTCGAGGATCGTGGGCTCGGTGTCCAGCCAGTACAGCCCGGTCAGGCTGAGCCAGCCGTCCGGGCGGCGCAGCGCCACTCACGTCGTGGATCGTCGACCAGGCGTGGATGACCGGCGACGGACCGAAGGCGATCTTCGGCGACGCAGTGACATGGCTGCGGAAGCGTCAGGCGCTGCTGCCGGGGATCACCA
>NZ_WVTE01000125.1:0-6735 GCF_009939605.1 Rhodococcus sp. YH1
GGCCGACGGCGTCGTGTTCATGTTCGATCCGCTCAAGGTCGAATCCGTCCGGCAGCAGCTCCACGACCTGGTCCCGGCTCAGGAACGCGTCGGCGGCGACCCCCGCTCGGTGCTGCGGACCGTGTTGTCCATCATCGGCGACAGCACACCGAATCTTGCGATCGTCCTCTCCAAGTTCGACGCCCTGCAGGCCCTCGAGCATGTCGACGGCAGCGACTGGAGCGAGATCATGTCACAGCGCGGCGCCGCGTTCTCCCGTGACCCGAGCCTGCAGTACGCGCCCTACAACGAATCCGATGGCAGACTGCTGCATGAGGAAGTCCGCAGCCTCCTCGACAAACTCGAAGCCCGCTCGATGGTGATGGCCGTCGACCAGCCGCACACCGGTGCCTCACTGCACAGCCGGTTCTTCGCCGTGTCGGCGCTCGGAGAGTCACCGGTCGGGGACCGACTGCACCACAGCGGGATCTCCCCCTTCCGATGCCTCGATCCGGTGCGGTGGGTGCTGGCGCAGCGTGGGGTGTGGACTTGAGACCAGGAATCGGAGAGTCCTGCGCAGGGCCTGTAACGAAGGCAAGTGCGTGACCGATTCCCTTGTGTCCAAAGAACTTTCTATTCCTTGGGGGAAGCGCGGTAGTCACCGCGTCTACCGACCAGCCCTTTGAAGGAGACACTGCATGCTGAGTACCGCTTCGCGTCTGCGTAGGACAGCTCGGGTGGGTGCCGAGAGGCACTTGCGGAACGTCGGGGTGCTCCTGGCGACCGCCAGCGCCGTGACACTGCTGTCCGGATGTGGAGCCGAGGCGGAGTCGGAGCCGTCGGCCGCCCCCACTGTCACGTCGACTTCGGCGAAGCCCGCCACGTCCTCCACTACTCGACCGGTCTTGCCGTCGTCGACGACCTCCACGCTTGCGCCTACATCGACCATTCCTCCGGCCCCGATTGCCGCTGCCACCAGCACCGTAGCGGCACAGCCGGTCGTGACGACTGTGCCCATGCCGCCGGTCGTCTGCATGAATCTCCAGGACGCACAGAACCTGATTCAGGAGCTCGGTGTGTTCTATTCGCGCAGCGTCGACGCCACCGGCCGGGGTCGAAATCAGGTGCTGGATTCGAACTGGATCGTGGTCGGGCAGACCCCGAGCGTGGGTGAGCCGGTCGGTGAAGGGGATGCGGTGCTTTCGGTGGTCAAGATCGGTGAACCCAACCCCTGCTGAGTCTCCTCGAACCGGAGCGGGCACGGAACGTGTTTGATCAATTCGTGTGCATGAAGGAGGACAGTGACAGACGCAGCGACAATTCGTGATGGCGTCGAAGACTTCGATACCCGGCTCCGACGCGAGGCGATGAGGTTCCTGGCTGTCCGAACCCACGACGGCCTCTACCCGATCTCGAAGGCGGAATTGCTCGACTTCGAGATCGACGGATCCATGTTCCGGCTGATGGACCCGCAGCGCGGCATCCGCAAGCCGCGCCAGCTGGCGTCTGCCCTGTCGATCAGCACGGTATTTCGTCGAAATGGGGAGAAGCGCCCTTACGAGGATGCGGTGGGACCGGACGGACTTCTCCGCTACAAATGGACGGGCGAGAATCCAGACCACATGGATAATCGTGGTCTGCGAGCCGCCATGGATCAACAGGCTCCGTTGATTTGGTTCTTCGGCGTCGGGCCGGGTCTGTTTCAACCAGTCTTTCCGGTCTACCTGGTGGCGGAAGAACCTGCGCTGCACCAATTCGTTGTTGCCACCGAGTTTGCCCGGGACTTACACCATGTCGATTCACAGGCTGAGGCGCAGCTCCGACGGTACGTGCTGGCAGAGACCAAACGGCGCCTGCACCAACCGGTCTTTCGGGCGACGGTCATGCGGGCATACGAAACCCATTGTGCGGTGTGCGCTCTGGGTCACGGTGAGCTGCTTGATGCGGCGCATATCGTGCCCGACTCCCACGAGGAAGGAATTGCGTCTGTCAGCAACGGGCTCGCACTGTGCAAGATCCATCACGCGGCCTACGATGCGCGGATCCTCGGAATCACGCCGGATTTTGTAGTGGAGATCCGACAAGATCTACTCGAGGAAGTTGACGGGCCGATGCTCGAACACGGTCTCAAGGAACGGCACGGCGAACGGCTCATGGTGCTCCCGACGTCTCGCGAGGAGCGACCAGACCGACGGTTGCTCGAGTTGAGCTATGGGCGATTCCGCTCGGTCGGCTGAGCGCCGATTGCCCAGCAGTGTGGAATCTGTCATTTGATCGGGACCTGAATACAACAGGTCTGGGTGCAGTGAAAGTGGATCCGGCGAGGGGTTTTCACCCGGCATCCGGAATCCGCATGCTGTCCGCTCGATCGTCTTGACGAGTCGGTTGTGGCCATCGACGCCGGTAAAGGGCTCACCGCTTGCGGGATGGCGTGACGAATGCGTCGAGTGAGCAGCTCGGCGGATCTCGAAGTCTATGCCCGGGTCTTGTCGCTCCCGGGAACGCGCGCCGGCGCCGGCTCGGTCGGATGACCCGTGGTTGACCCGTGGTCTGGGTTACGAACCCCGGTGCACGGTCGGCCATGACACGCCGCCCGACCGGTGGCGACTATAGTCAGCCACCGATCGGGCGGCGCCATCAATGGCCTTGCCAACCTGGGGAACTCAATCGGCCGGCAGTGCCGACTACCGGGAGTTGAGCGATCGACTCGGTTGAGGAGCCGCGAGGGCGGTCGTCCTCGCGGCAGTGCCGCTGCGCCTTGCGTCAGGGTGCGTCGCAAACCCGTCGGGTCAGGTTGCCCGTCCAAGATCGACGGGTCGGCCGAGTCCCATTAGATGATGCGTTCCGGCGAGCCCTCGTCCAGGTCGTCCTCGCGGGGGAGCTGCCCGTCTCGATCAACTGGCCGATCGATGATTCTCTTCGACAGTTCCGCGCTCACGCGTTCCGCACGGTTCCTGAGGAAGGCGTCATAGTCATCGGACCAGACGATCTTGAGCCGTCGTATTCCACCGGTCAACTGCGGTGCCGCGTCGGGGTGGTCCGCCACACCCTCAAGGACGTTGTCGATGACCGAGAACATGTCTGTGCCCGCCGCGCCGTATGCACCGGAGCCAGAGTCAGA
The DNA here is from genome assembly GCF_009939605.1 of Rhodococcus sp. YH1. Taxonomy (NCBI): domain Bacteria; kingdom Bacillati; phylum Actinomycetota; class Actinomycetes; order Mycobacteriales; family Nocardiaceae; genus Rhodococcus; species Rhodococcus sp. YH1. The sequence goes on from NZ_WVTE01000125.1 coordinate 3,101, forward strand.
GCCCGGGCCGGTTAGGAAGCCGCGGCGCTGGCCGTGGATCCTCGGCATCGTCGCCGTCCTCGCCGTGGGCGTGGGGATCGGTGTCGCCGGTACGCCCTCCGACGAGGAGAACCAGGCGATGATTGACACCTCCGTCGCTGCGGCGGTCTCCGATCAGCGCGCCCAACTCGCGGCCGAACAGGCGGAGGCCGCCGCAGCCCTCGACGACGCGAAAAAGCAGGCGGCGGCCGCCTCAACCGCGCAGCGCGCCGCCGACAACGCGCACGCGGCGGCAGGCTCACGTTCGGCGGAACTCGACAAGCGCAAGGCAGCGTTGCTGCCGAGGGAAGCCGATGCAGCCAAATCCACATTCGGCAACGGCATGCACCTCGTCGGACGCGACATCAACCCCGGGACGTATCGAACCGCCGGCGGATCGTACTGGTAATGGGAGCGACTTTCTGGTACTTCAGGAGAGTTCGACGACATCATCACCAACGATAATGTGTCAGGGGCGTCGGTGGTGACCATCAGTTCGTCGGACGTGGCTTTCAAGTCCAATGGTTGCGGAACGTGGACCAAGATCGGGTGAATGCCGGGCCATGAGCTGGTAGTTGCAGTATCTTCGGCGTCGCATTGCCATCGGATTTGACGGGATCAGTCCGGTGTCGGCTCGAAAGGATCGGAAACGCTGGTCGTTGCAGTAGTTTTCGCTTCGATCTGCGCCTAGAGCGTTGGCGATAGTGGGACACTTCGTCGATGAGGATTCCCATCGCGGTTGTCGCCTCGGTGGCTGTGGCCGTGCTCGGAGCATGCGGATCGTCGACCGGTGGTGACCCTGCTCCGGATCGCGCGGCAGCCCTTCCCAAGTCGACGACTGTTTCCACCTCCGCGGCGCGCGCGACGACGGCTCCGCCTGCCCCTCGAACCACACGTCAAGCGGCGTCGATGGCGGAGCAGTTCGAGCAAATGACTTCGACATCATGTCGCGAGGATGTGGATCCGGTCGCGTGTATGTATGAGCGGCGCGCGTATATCGAGTTCTTCGAGCGATCCGCGATGCGAAGCGTGGATGCGTCATATCACGAGAGCTTGAGCGAAATGCTCCAGCATGTGTACACGCAGCACGACGAATTCGTGGCGAAGGGATGCCCGGCGAACCCGAACGCCGATGAATGCAGAATTCCGCTCATGATCTCCGATACGGTGATGGTGACTCTGGGGACCTTGTTCTCCGTGGAATGAACATGCGCCGACATCCGGAGCGGCGTGGCGATCAGGGAGCTCCGAACCCATACGTGAAACTTCCGGTGCTCCAGTTCATGGTCGCGTGGTATTTGTAGCCGCTCATCGTGTAGCGCGAGCGCCCCGGCCACCGCCGCCACGGGTATCAGCCGGACGGTGTTGCGGCCGACGAGATGGCCGGCGATGTGCGGGATCAGCAGTCCGATGAATCCGACGGTCCCCGAGACGGCCACCGCCGCGGCGGTGAGCAGAGAGACCGCCAGCAGGATCAGGATGCGGAACCGCCGCACGTCCATTCCCAGGGCGGTCGCCCTGTCGTCGCCGACGAGCAGCAGGTTCAGCTGCCGGCCGCACAGCAGGACGCCGCCGCCGACGGTGAGCAGGACCAGCGCCGGCGCGGCGAGCATCGACCACGTCGCATCCCCGAATCCTCCTGCCAGCCAACGCATCACCGTACCGATCTGACGGTCGTCACCCAGGACCAGCAGGGTGAAGGTGGTCGCCGCGGAGAACACCATCGACATCGCCACGCCGACGAGGACGATCGCGGTGACGGCATGGGCGCGCAGACTCACCGCGATCGCGCCGGCGAGCGGAAACAGGGCTCCGAGGAAGGCCGCGAACGGCAGGGTGAACGCTCCGAGTGCGCCGCTGCCGACACCCAGGACCGTCACCAGCACCACCCCGAACCCGGCACCGGAGGACACGCCCAACAGGTAGGGGTCGGCCAGCGGGTTGCGGGTCACCGCCTGCGCCACCACCCCGGCGATCGCGAGCGCGGCACCGACGACGGCGGCCGTCAACGCCCGGGGCAGGCGTGATTCGACGACGATCGCTTCCCGCGCCGCGGTCCACCACGGCGTGAAGGCCCCCGGTGCGAGGCGGTGCGCGACGATCGCCCACACGTCGCCGAAGGGGATGTTCACCGTGCCCAGCGACACGGCGCCCGCCAGCGCCAGCACGAGTGCGGCGAGCAGCGGCGGCAGGATCAGCCACAGCGAACGACGCGCCGCGCCCCCGTCCCGTCCCCGCGCGGCCGGCGCCGCGGCGCCGGCGTGCGGCGCCGATGCGTCGGCCAGGGTACCGGCGGGGGTCATTCCGGATCCGTGAACGCGGCCGGGTGCAGTCCGCGGGCGATCGTCGCGACCGAGTCGACCATGCGCGAGCTCTCGAAGAAGTCGTCGAGCGGCACGACGACGAAACGATCGTTGCGCACGGCGGGCATGGTGGCCACGATCGGCTGGTTCTTCAGATAGGCGATCTTGTCCTCCGCGCTGGTCGCGCCGTAGTCGAGTACGACGATCGCCTCGGGTGCGCGCTCGCCGACGACCTCCCAGCCGGTGGTGAAGTACGGTTTCGGGCCTTCGGCGGTGATGTTGTCGGCGCCGGCGTATTCGGCGATGAGGTTGCCGATGCCCACGCCGCCGACCGAGAGCGGCTCGGCTTCGCCCGAGTCGTAGAAGAAGGTGCGCACCGGCGCGACGGCGGCCTGCTCCAGGCGGGCGCGTACCGCGTCGAGTTCCGCGGTAATCGATTCGGTCAGGGCCGCGGCCTGTTCCTCGGTACCGAGGAGGGCGCCGAGTTGGGCGAAGTCGTTCTCCAGCAACGCGATATCGGAGAAGCCGGCACCGCAGTACTCGGAGAACAGGAACGTGCGGATACCCGCCTGCTCGAGTGCGTCCCGCCCGCGTCCGGTCTTGTCGTCGAATGCGCTGCGCATCCCGCCGACGACCAGATCCGGGTCGAGGTCGCGGATCTGCTCGTACGTGGGGTACTCGGCAGCCAGCGACGGAATCGCCCGGAACTGCTCGGCCGTCTCGGGCAGCGGGTCGTCCTTCTCGCCGTAGCCCATACCGACGATGCGATCCCCCACGCCCATCTGGATCAGGGTTTCGGTGACGTGGTCGTTCATCGACACGATCCGCTGCGGGGGCGCGTCGTAGGTCGCGGTGCGTCCGCAGTTGGTGATCGTCACCGGTTCGCCGAAGGCCGCGGCCGGCGGGGTGGCGCCGGTGTCTGCGCCCCGCGAGCAACCCGACAGGGCCGCGGTGGCGACGGTCAGGGCGGCGAGAACCGCGGCGGCGTCTCGCACGGGACGGCGGAAGTCGACGGGCATGGGACCTCGTGCTCTGCTCAGGTGGCACGAGGCAGACTCCGGCACGGCAGCGACCCCGGACAGCGGGCACCGGCTACCCTGCTGGACTCCATCTCGTAGACCACGACGAAATACCGGAGTCGCGCACCCCCGTGCAGGCGATCGGGCTCACCGTCGGATGGACGGCCTACCGTTGCGGGTCAGCGCCGGACTCGGACCCGCGCACCGGTGGCCGACCCTGCGATGCGAGCCGGCCGCCGACATGCATAATGGCCGCAGCGTTGCTGACGCCCGTGCAGGGAAAGTCCGGTCCGAG
>NZ_WVTE01000126.1:0-6719 GCF_009939605.1 Rhodococcus sp. YH1
GAGTCCCGCCACGAGGCGGACACGACGCAGACGGCGCCGGCCGAGAGCTGACCGGGCGGCGGGATCCCCGACCCCGGCGGCGGCCGGACGCCCATGAAGGGCACGGGCTGCACCTCCGCCCGGGTGTGGCGCGCACGGCACCGGGGGTTGCGCGGCACGAGGGCCGCCCCCGCCTACCCTGTCACGGTGAACGAAACGCAGCCGCCCGCCGGGCCCACCGATCCGGGGGCCGGGGTGCAGCACGACCGGCTCCGGTTGTTCTCGTTCGCGACGGCCGAGAAGCGGGCCGAATACCTCTGGGTGCTGCGTGCTTTCGACCTCGCCCGCGCCAACTACGTGGTGCTGCTGCACGCCGCCGAGGTCGCGGCGATCCTCGAGCGGACCGGCTCGGCGGATCCGGCGGCGGCGCTGTCGGCCCAGGACGTCGCACCGCTGCTCGAGCAGCTGCACGCCTGGGGTGTGCTCGAGCGCAGCTACGACGGCACCCGGGCGGCGTCGCTGGCCGAGTACCGCAACCGGCACTACGTGTATCAGTTCGGCCGGGCCGGTTATCACGCCTTCCGGGCCGTGGAGGATGTGCTGCGGGCGCGCGGCGAGGACGCGTCGCTGTCGCGTCTCGCGCTGGCGGATCTGCTGGCCGACCTGACCGAGCTGGCGGCCGCGAACGCGGCCGGGGACGGAGAGCTCATCTATCGCAAGCTGTCGCGGCTGGACACGACGTTGTCGGACATGGCCGAGCGGGCCGCGGGGTTCTATCTGATGCTCGGTGACCTGGTGCGCACCACCGAGGTCACGCCCGAGTCGTTCCTGGCGCACAAGGATGCGGTGCTGGCGCACATGCGCGAGTTCAGCACGGACCTGGCCCGCTACGCACCGAAGCTGGCGGCCGCGCTGGCACGGGTGCAGGAGACGGGGATCGACCGCATGCTGGGGTTCGCCGCCGCGCACGACGAGCGGGTGCTGCTGCCCGCACCCGAACGGCAGGCGGACTGGCGAGCCCGATGGCGCGGCCTCGAGCGGTGGTTCGTCGGCGCCGGGGACGTGCCGAGCGAGTCGGAGCGGTTGCGGGAGGGCACGATGAGCGCGATCGCGGCGGTGCTGGCGCTGCTGCGCCGGGTGACGGAGACCCGGCGCGGCGGGGTGAGCCGCGAGTCGCAGCTGCGGCACCTGGCCGGCTGGTTCGCGGCTGCGCCGAGCGAGGAGTCGGCGCACGCGCTGTTCGGAGCGGTGTTCGACCTGGGCCGCCCGCGTCACTTCTCCGCCGTGCATCCCGACCCGGAGACGATCCCGGTGACGACGTCGTGGTGGGAAGCGGCACCCGTCCCGATCGCCCGGACGCTGGCCGAGACCGGGCGCACCCCGTCGGCGGGGGCGCCGGCGCGGTTGCAGCGCAACGAATCCGGGATCCGGCGGTTGCGGGAGCGGCAGCTGGCGGCGCAGCGGGCGCGGGCCGAGGCGGCGCGATCCCTGGCGTCGGGCGGCGTGGACGAGCGGGAGTTGTCCGAGCCGGAGACCGAGGTGCTGTTGAGCCTGCTCGACGCGGCACTGTCGGCGCGCGTTCCGGTCAGCGGCACCGTGCCGGGGGCGACGGGCACGCAGAACGGGGTGCGGCTGACGTTGAGCCCGGCCGCGGAGGGCACGGTGGTACGCACGGCGCGGGGCCGGCTGCATCTGGACGGGCTGCGGGTGAGCGTGCAGTGAGGGCCCGGCGGATCTCGCCGCTCGACCGGGATTCGTACCAGCGGGCGGCGCGCCTGATCCTGTCGCACCATCTGGTGACCGCGCAGTACCCGGACCGGGCCGCGCTGCCGCTGCTGCGCCGGTGGGCGACGGAGCTGCGGGAGGACCTGCTCGAGTTGTTCGGATACCGGCTGGAGGTGACCGAGACGACCGCGCGGTTGTTCACCGTCGCGGACCGGCTCGATCCCGGGGGCGGCGCGCGCACGGTCACCGACCGGCCCTTCGACCGTCGCCGGTACGCCTACCTGGCGCTGGCGCTGGCGGCGCTGGGACGCGCCGGCGGGCAGATCACGCTGTCGGAACTGGCCGAGCAGGTCGCGTCCGAGGCCGGCCAGGTGCCCGGGGTGGAGCTGGCCACCGAGCGTGCGACCGACCGGGACGCGTTCGTCGACGCGGTGGCGTGGCTCGCCGCGCGGGGGGCGATCACGCTGGCGGACGGCGACGCCGGCGGCTGGGTGTCGGATCCGGACCGGGGTGAGGCGCTCTACGACATCGACCGGCCCGTGGTGGCGGCGCTGTTCCGGCCGCCGCGCGCGCTACAGCACCTGCGCTCGGTGCGGGGCCTGCTCGCCGCCGGTGACGGCCGCGACGGGGACCGGATCGTGGACACCGCCGAGGTGGCACGGCGGGTACGGCGGGCGCTGGTGCAGCGACCGGTGGTGTACGCCGAGGAACTCGACGACGACGCGCGGCTGCAGCTGGCGCTGCCACGGACGACCGCGGGGATCGAGCTGCTGACGGGGCTGGTGGCCGAGCGGCGCGCGGAGGGCGTCGCGCTGGTCGATTCGTCGGGGCGGATGTCGGATCTGCGGTTCCCGGGGGTGGGAACGGTTCCGCAGGTGGCGTTGTTGCTGGCCGGGGAGATCTGTGCGCGGGTGTCGGATCCGGAGTCGGTGCCGGTGCGGTTGCCGAGGCCGGCGGATGCGGAGGCGGAACTCGAGGCGGGACTGGACGCGGCGATTCCGGCGGCCGGGGTGTTCGCGTCGCTGGCCGGTGATGCCGGCGCCGGGCCGGCGGACACGACACCGGCGCAGCAGCCGGCGCCGACGCATCCGCTGGTCGAGGACAGCTGGCTGGCGGAGACGGCGGCGAAGCTGGTCGACGAGTTCGGCCGTACCTTCGCCGCGCAGTGGCAGGCCGACCCGGCGGGCCTGCTGGAGGCGGCGGTGACGTTGTTGCAGCGGCAACGGTTGGTGGCACGGGTGCCGGGCGGGGTGCTGGCGTTGCCGGCGCTGGCCCGGTTCCGGGGAGTGGTGGTGACGGTGCGCGAACGCGACCCGCGCCTCGCGCCGGCCGGTGAGGATTCGAACGAAGCGGAGATGTCGTGAGCAGTGCCCGTTTCCGGCCGACACGTGCCGGGATCATCAATCTGTGGGACTACCGGGACCAGGAGTTCTCGTTCGCGGACGGCCGGCTGGTGCTGCGCGGGCCCAACGGGTCGGGCAAGACCAAGGCGCTCGAGGTGCTGTTCCCGTTCGTGTTCGACGGGCGTATCGAGCCGCGGCGGCTGAACCCGTTCGCCGGCGAGGAGCGCACGATGCGGTCCAACCTGCTGTACCAGGGGCAGGACAGCGCGTATTCGTATGTGTGGATGGAGTTCTGCCGCGGCCGCCGGGACGATCCGGAGGCGGTGACCGTGGGGGTCGGGATGCGGGCGGCGCGCGGCAACGACAAGGTCACGCGGTGGTATTTCGTCGTCGACGGCCGGGTCGGTGTGGACTTCTCGCTGCTGGATGCGGCCGATCGCCCGCTGACGCGACGGCAGCTGATCGAGGAGGTCGGGGCCGACGCGGTCACGGACCGGCCGGTGGACTACCGGGCGGCGATCGATGCGCGGTTGTTCGGGCTCGGGATCGAGCGGTACGACCAGCTGATCAACCTGATCCTGACGCTGCGCCGGCCGCAGCTGGCCAAGAACCTGGACCCGAAGGGGTTGTCGCAGGCGCTGACCGACGGGTTGCGGCCGCTGGACGAGCAGCTGGTGCTCGAGGCGGCGCGGTCGTTCGCCGACATGGAGGAGGTCTCGCGCGCGCTGGAGTCGCTGGCGGCGGCGGACGAGGCGGCGCAGCGGTTCGTCGCGGTGTATGCGACCTACCTGGGTCAGCAGGCCCGCGCCGACGTCGACCGGCTCGGGGCGCGGTTGGCGGCGGTCGAGGGCGGGAGTGCGGAGTGGACGGCGTCGGTGACGGCGTTCGACCGGGCCGGCGCGGAGCGGGCGCAGGCCCACGAGCGGCTCGAGCTCGCGGAGCGGGACCTCGAGCAGGCCCGGGCGACTCTCGAGGCGCTGCAGCGGTCGAGCGCGTACGAGGGCAAGCAGCAGCTCGACGATCTGGCGCAGGTGGTGGCGGACCTCGAGCGCACCACGGCCGGGCAGGCGGAGCAGGCGCAGCGCGCGAGGGCGGAGCTGGCGCAGCGCGACGAGGAGGCGCGGCGGGCCGCGGCCGCGGCGACGGACGCGGCGGCCGCGGTGGGCCGCGCCGAGGACGCACTCGCCGCGGCGGCGCGGGATGCGGGTGTGGAGTGGGCGCCGCCGGCCGAGGACGCGCCGGGCGAGCAGATCGCGGCGACGGTGGCGGCGTGTGCGGAGGAGCGGGCCGCGGATGTGCGGGCGGTGCGGGCGGCGGTGGCGGCCGCGGAGGGCGCGGCGGCGGCGCGGGTGCGGGCCGAGACGACCGCCGAGCGGGGCCGGGCGCAGCTCGAGTCGGCCCGGGCGGCTGTGGCCACGGCGGACGCGGTGGTGGAGCTGGCCCGCGCGGAGGCGTCGAACCTGTTGCGGGAGTGGTGGGTCGGCCACCGGGACACGTGGTCGGTGCTCGGCCTGCCGGAGGAGCTGGTCGAGGCGCTGGCCGCGGCGATCGCGGCGGCCGGCGACGACGAGGCCGCGACGCCGGCGGCGGCGCTGGCCGAGCGCACGGCCCCGGTGGTCGAGGAGTTGCGGTTCCGCGGCCGCGGCTTGGAGGCGGAGATCACGCACGCGCGGGAGCGGATCGCGGTGTTGCGGGCCGAACGGGACCTGATCGAGGCCGAGCGCGACGACGCTCCCCCGTCGTTCCCGATGCGGCCGACCGGGTCGTCGGACCCGTCGGGGGCGCCGCTGTGGCGGCTGGTGCGGTTCGCGGACGACGTGAGCGCGGAGGCGGCCGCGGGACTCGAGGCCGCGCTGGAGGCGGCGAACCTGCTGACGGGCTGGGTGTGCGGCGGTGCGGGGGACGTGCCCGCGGGGGCGGTCGCGCTGATGCCGGTGCCGCCGGCGCAGCGCCCCACCGGCCGGACGTTGGCCGACGTGCTGGTGGTGGAGCCGGACACCGGGGTGCCGGCCGAGCGGGTGCGGGCGGTGCTGGCGTCCGTCGCGGTGCGGGATGCGGTGACGGACGAGACCGGCCCGGCCGTCGACGAGCGGGGCGGCTACCGCCAGGGGGTGCAGCTGGGTCGGCACACGAAGGCGGAGGTCGAGTACATCGGGGCCACCGCGCGGGCCCGTCGCCGTCGCCTGCGGGTGACCGAGCTCGACGCGGAGATCGCCGCGGCGCAGAACCGGATGGCGGGCGCGGAGGCGGAGCGGGCGGAGCTCGACGGACGGCTCGCGCAGCTGGAGCGGGCCGCGGCGGCGGTGCCGCGCACCGGCGCGGTGCTGGCGGCGCTGCGGAAGGTCAGCGAGTGCGCGGGTGCGCTGCGCACTGCCGGGGAGGCGGCGGCCGCGGCGGACCGGGACCTCGATCAGGTGATCGCCGAGTGCGCCGTGAAGGAGCAGCGGGTGCGCTCGGTCGCGGCCCGGCACCGGGCGCCGCACACGGCCCGCGAGCTCGAGCATCTGGCGGCGGCGATCCGGTTCTTCGAGTCGCAGGGCCAGGCGGTGCTGCGCGCCCGGCGTGAGCACGTCGCCGCGGCCGAGCGGGCGCGGGAGGCGCAGGTGCGGCGCGACGACGCCCGGCTGGCGGCGGAGGAGTCCGCCGAGCGGGCGGTGACGGCCGAGGAGTCGCTGGGGCAGCAACAGCAGCGGCTGGGGACGCTGCGCGAGGCGTTGGGTGCCGACGCGCAGCAGATCGACGCGCAGCTCGCGCAGGCGCGCGAGCGGATCGAGGCGGCGCGGGTGGAGCAGCGCGCCGCGCGCCGCGCGCACGACGACGCGGTCGAGCGGCTCGGGAAGGCGGAGGCGGCGCACGTCGCGGCGGAGCAGGCGCTGCGGTCGGCGCTGACCGAGACGCGGGCCGACGCCGCACAGCTGGCGCCGTATGCGCGGCCGGACGTGCTGTCGCTGCTGGGAATCTCGGAGGAGCTGCGGTGGCTGTCGGCGGCGGCGTGGCCGGCGCCGGAGCAGGTGGTGGACCGGCTCGCCCGGGCGGGCGGGGACGTGCCTGCGGTGCCCGCGGAGGTGGGGGCGCTGTACGCGGCGCTGGCGGCGGCGACGGCGACGATCAAGGGCGGGGACGGTGCCCGCAAGGCGGCCCGGTCGGCGTTGACGTCGGCGTTGCAGGAGTTCGACGGGCAGCTCGCGGCGGCCGGTCAGGACTATCGGCTGCAGTGGGACGCGCCGGACGGGTTGACGGTGGTGCGGGTGCAGGACGAGCAGGGGTTTTCGTCGGTGGCGGAGTTCGCGGTGCGGATCTCGGCGGCGCGGCGGGATCAGGAGCTGCTGCTGACCGACGCGGAGCGGCGCATCCTCGAGGATGCGCTGCTGGCGGGGCTGGCGCAGCAGATCCACGAGCGCACCGAGGACGCGCGGGATCTCATTGCCCGGATGGGGGCGGAGATGCGGCAGCGGCGCATGTCGTCGGGTACGACGGTGGGGGTGCGGTGGGTGCCGGCCGATCATCTCGACGATCAGGCGCGGGCGGTGTGCCGGCTGCTGGACCGGGAGGTTTCGGCGCTGGGGCCGGTGGAGCTGGCGAGCGTCCGGGCGCATTTCGCGGCGCGGATCCGGGCGGAGCGGGCGGCGCATCCGGAGCGGTCGTATCCGGAGATCCTGGCGACGACGCTGG
>NZ_WVTE01000127.1:0-6596 GCF_009939605.1 Rhodococcus sp. YH1
CACGTGGGAGCGCTGTGACGGTCTCCGTCGTCCACACTCTGCGGTCGGACGTCCCCACGGACGACGAACTGGCCGAGGTTTGGGACCGGCTCGCCGCCCGCCCGGACCTCGACCGTGTCACAAGACCTTTCCTCGATTGAATAATCCCTGGGGGTCCAGCGCGCGACGGATCGCGCGCTGGACCTCCAGCGAGTCCTCGCCCACCTCGCGGGTCAGCCAGCGGCGCTTGAGGATTCCGATGCCGTGCTCGCCGGTGATCGTGCCCCCGAGGTCCAGGGCGACGGAGAAGATGTCGTCGGCGGCGGCCTCCGCTCGTCGCCCGGCGGTGGCGTCGTCGTGCGGCACCACGATGATGGGGTGCAGGTTTCCGTCGCCCGCATGCCCGAACAGGAACACCGGGATGCGGTGCTCGGCCGCGATCGTGGTCACCGCCCGCGCCGCATCGGCGATCCGCGGCCGCGGCACCGCAATGTCCTCGATGAGAGGACGGCCGAGCCGCTCGAGCGCGGGGAGCGCCGCCCGCCGCACGGCGAGCAGACGCTCGGCCGCCGCATCATCGGCCCCGACCTCGACATGGGCGCCGGACCGGCGGAACGTGTCGGCGAGCAGTTCGGCTTCCTCCGCGGCACCGAAACCGTCGGTCTGAGCGACGACGAAAGCGCCGGACCGGCCCCACGCGACCACGCCCAGATGGTCCTGGGCGTGCCGCAGCGACGGTTCGTCGAGCAGTTCCATGATGGCGGGTCGGACGCGGGCCGCGAGGGCCTGTGCGGTAGCAGCCGCTGCCTGCTCGATGCCGGCGAACCACGCGGCAACGGTGACAGTATGCCGTGGGATCGGACGCAACCTTACGGTGGCGCCCACGATCACACCCAATGTGCCCTCGGAGCCGGTGAAGAGGCTCGTCAGATCCAGTCCGGCAACGCCTTTCGCTGTTCGGCGACCGGTGTCCAAGACCCGCCCGTCGGCGAGTACGACACGCAGGCCGAGCACCGAATCGCCTGTCACACCGTACTTGACGCACCGAAGTCCGCCCGCATTCGTCGCGATGTTTCCGCCGATCGTGCTGATCGCGGCACTGGCGGGATCCGGGGCGTAGCGCAACCCGACCGCCGTCGCGGCTGCGTCGAGGTCCGCTGTGAAGACGCCGGGTTCGACGACCGCGAGCTCCTCGTCGGGTGAGATTTGGACGATCCGGTTCATCGCGCTGACGTCGATCACGACAGTGCCGCTCCCGGCCGCGGCGCCGGCGGCGAGTCCGGTGCCGGCGCCACGTGGAACAACGGAAAGACCCTGCTGTCCTGCGTATTCCACGGCGCGCCGAACGTCGTCGATGCTGCGGGCCTGCACGACGGTGTCGGGAGACCCGTCCGGAAGGTGCCCCGATCGGTCCGTGCGGTAGGCCGCCGGGATGTCGGCACCGTGCAGGACGGTGCCGTCGACGGTGTCGATCAGGGATTCACGAAGCTGCGGCATGGGATCCGATCGGTGAGGACGAGCGCGGGTGTGCCACCCCATTCTCGTCGTTGTCTCCACATCCGCCGATCGTTCGATCCATCGGATTCTCCGATATGTTGCGCTATTTCGATCACATCGATTCCAATCCCGCGAGGAGGGAAGAATTCCCGGTCGCCGCCGCTAACGTTTCATTACCCGGCACGAACGCCGGCAGAACGGAGGAACGCCCGCCATGGCCAGATACGTCGTCGTCGGACCGGGCGCGGTGGGAGCCTCGTTCGCCGCGGCCCTGTCGGAGCGCGCCGACGTGGTCGTCGTCGCCCGAGGGCGGGCCTTGACGCATCTGTCCACGCATCCGCTACGGTTCGTCACCTCGGGCGGAACCCGCAGTGTCACGCTGGCGGCGATCGCAGTCGACGAGTTGAAGCTGCGCATCGACGACGTGCTGATCGCGGCGGTCAAGGCCCAGCATGTTGCCGCGGTCGCCGAGAGCCTCGCCTGGCTGCCCGTGTTCGACGGCGACACCGAGGTCGGGGTCGCCGCCGAGCTTCTGTCGCTCGTCACGGCGCAGAACGGCATCGACGCCGAGCAGACCGCTGCGCGGTGGTTCCCCCACATCGTCGGCGCGACGATGAGCATCGCGGCCCGCTACACGGACGTCGGGGAGGTCCGCGTCGGCGGTACCCCGCACCTGGGTGCGATCATCGCCGGACTGCCCTTCGGTCAGGACACGGTTGCGTCGGCGACGCTCGACGCCCTCCTCACGGACCTCGATGCCACCGGCTTCGCAGTGCGGCGAACCGATGACATCGCTCGCGTCAAAGGCACGAAGCTACTGCACAACGTCAAGAATGCGCTCGAGGTCCTCGCCGGCGACGACGAGGCCAAGAGCCTCGTCGCCGAGGCGCTGGAGGAGGAGACCCGCTCGGTGCTCGACGCAGCCGGTCACCCGTACGGGGACAAGTCGATCCTCGTCGTCGACCCGCAACAGCGAGGCGGCGACACAGCCCTCGGGGTGGGCCCCGGCGCCCAGTCGACGTGGCAGAGCTTCGCGCGGGGCGCGGACTCGCACGAGGTCGATCATCTCAACGGAGACGTCGCACGTCTGGCCCGCCTCAGCGGCGCGCGGGCTCCGGTGAACACCGCTCTGCAGATCATTGTGGGCATTGCAGCGCGCCGCGGCGGTGGGGTGAACCTACCCGGACTCGACCGGCTGATCGATCTCGTCGCCGAACCTACACACCTGTGAATCCGAACGACAGAACCGAAGGGACCCCGAGCCGTGACCGACACCGAACACGCTCTCACCGAACATGCCACTGCCGAAACCGTTCTCGTCGCGCCGATCGAGGCGCTGCGCCGCGTGGAGAACGGCGCGTTGCTCCTGGATGTCCGCCGCGCGGCGTCCCGCGTCGCGGACGGTGTCGTTCCCGACTCGGAGCATGTCGAGAAGGCGGACGTGGCACTGACCTTCGAGCCTCTCGCGGATCGGAACCGGGACATCGTCGTGTTCTGCACAACGGAGGGCGGCTCGAGCCCTGTCGTCGAGCAACTCTTCCTCCTGGGCTACAGCAACGTCGCACACGTCGACGGCGGATATCGTGCCTGGAAGGCGGCCGGTCTACCGACCCGGGACGGGGAGTCCGCCGGCGTGGCGGGGTGAGTCCGGCCGCACCGAAATCCTGCGCTGGATCGCCGTCGCGCCGGGGCGGCCCGGGAACCGATCGTTCGAGTGTTGTGGCTCAGGTTCCGGTGTCCGAGGGATGTCGGAACGGGAGATCCTGCAGGTGAACTCGCTCGGGTTCGATGAGCGACACGATCGCTGAGCGCATGGGGAAGTCGCTGCCGATGTAGCGGTTGCTCATTCGGTCCATGATCGCGACCGCTTCGTCGCCTTCGAGTTCCTCGACGACCCGGCCGCGGACGACGACCGACCGATACGGGTTGTGCTCATCGCAGACCGACACGGCGACGCGCCCGTCACGGCGCAGATTGGCGACCTTCCGGTTCTCCTGAGCGGAGAATATCGCCAAGTGATCACCTTCGACCGCGATCCACACCGGGGAGACGTGCGGCGATCCGTCGGGCATGAGCGTCGCGACGTGCGCCATGTTCCGCGCCCCGAGCAGGGCCCGCACGTCGCCGGACAGATCGGCCATGCCCGGTAGCCTACTCGCGCCGACGACGGTGCCGAGGCTGTTTGCCGCCGCAGGGGAATCAGCCCGCCGCGTAGCGGGAGAAGGTGATGCCGGAACGGAAGGCGTTCGCCGCGAGCAGGCGCAGCCGCGGCAACGCGAATCCGTCCGGAAACAACCGGCGTCCGCGGCCCTGCACGACGGGATGGACGAACAGCCGGTATTCGTCCACGAGTCCGGCCTCGATCAGGGCGTGGCACAGCGAGATGCTGCCGGTGACCACGATGTCCCGGCCCATGCGCGCCTTCAGGGCGCGTATCGCGGCCAGAGGCTCGGCGGAGAGGACGGTGGTGTGCTGCCACTGCGGATCCGTCACGGTCGAGGACACCACGTACTTCTGCACCTGGTCGAGATACGCGGAGATGCCCGTGGGATCGTCGGTCCGCCCCGGCCAGTAGCCCCGGAAGTCCTCGAACGTCCGTCGGCCGAGCACCAACGCGTCGGACTCGCTGTCCTGCCGGTGCAGTTCCGCCAGATGATCCGAATTGTCCACCTCCGCCTGACCCTGGGGGTCGAACCAGTCCCCCAGCATCTCGATCGAACCGTCGAGGGTGACGTTCTGGGTGATGGCAAGTGTCCGCAACGGGTCCCTCCTTCCGACGTGATGCCCGTGTCGCTCCGCCTACGGGATACCGACCGCCCGGGCGCCGGGAACTCATCGCGACCACGCCTACGACGCGGACATGTAACACGATTGCCGTCTCGAACGACTTTCCGACCGACGCGTCGACACCACAATCAGGGTCGTCGGCACGGACCGACTTCGGATGGGGATTGACCATGGCACTTGACTGGGCGGTGCGAAACAAGCGGATTGTCGCGGCTGCGGTGGCACCCGTGGCGCTGGGCGCGGCGGCGGTGGTCGCCGTCGCTGTCTCGGAACCGTCGGCTCCGTCGACGGCCCCGACGACGCTGACCGCCTCGGTCACCGAGTGCCACGACATGGTCAGCATCGCGGTCGGCGGGCGAAACGACAGTCCCCGCCCCGGCACCCACGCGATGCTCCTCGACGCCGACGGGAACCCCCTGCCGGCCGCATCGTCCACCGACTTCAGCAGCCCCTGGGTCGACGAGGTCGTGAACGCGCCGCGGGACGACGTGCCCGAGGGTTCCTACTCCGCCGTGTACGTCGAGTACCCGGCGAACATGTCGTCGTACGACGACGCCGTCGAGGCCGGCGTGGACAACGCCGAGACCGTGATGCAGGCGATCCGCCAGGCATGCCCCGACACGAAGTTCGCCGTCGTCGGGTACAGCGAGGGCGCCGACGTTGCGCGCCGCGTGGCGATGGAGATCGGCAACCAGGAAAGCGCCGAGGACGGGTCGTACGAGATCGTCGATCCGGATTCGGTCGTGGGTGTGGTCATCCTGGCCGACGCCGGGCGCACGGCGGGTGAGGGACCGTTCCCCGGCGCGGAGGACGAGTTCCGCAACCCGGACGGATTCGACCTCGCCTACCAGTCGGGCCGGAACAGCGCGTCGGGCAGCGGTTCGCTGCCGGGCACCTCGGGGAGCTTCGGGGCGCTGGACGGCAAGGTGGCGTCGTTCTGCTCGGAGGGCGACCTGACCTGCTCCGCTCCGGAGAACATCGCCCTGCTGCAGCTCGCGGTGAACGTAGGACGGCAGTTGAACGTCGACGCGCTCGAGCGCGACGGGCTCACCCCGGAGACCGCGCTGGACGTCGCCACGGTCCTCGGGCGGATCGCCATGGCCGCGTTCGCCGACATCCAGTCGCAGGAGAACTGGATGCAGAGCGACGAGACCTTCCTCGACGTCCTCATCAAGGTGTCGGATCCGTCCTACGAACCGGCCGCCCGCGACGTCGCCTCGACCGGCACGGACGGCGAGATCACCTCGGGTGAGCTGATCGACCTGACCTATCTGCCCGCGAAGCTGCGCAACGAGGTCATCGGATTCATCGCCGACAACGAGAACACCCTCGAGGTGGCGCTGAGCGATCCGTACCAGCAGACCCTCGGTCCGGACACCGGGCACCACTTCGACTACTGGCGCGATTCCGACCCCGAGAACGGAAAGCCCCTGACGTCCGCGCAGTACGCGGCGGCATGGCTGACCCATCTGGCGAAGCAGGCCGAGAGCGGCGAGCTCGACAAGGCCGAGGCCGAGGCGACCGCTCCGCAGCTCGTCGTCTCGTCGAAGCCGATCGATCCGGCGCCGCTCCCGCCGACGACGGACGGCGACGTGGAGAAGGCCGCCGCCGGGGCCACCACGACCACGCCGACGACCACGTCGTCGACCCCGGCGTCGCCGACTCGGGCCGCGGCCTCCTCGTCGGCATCGCCGGCACCGGTGCCGCCCGTCCCGGCTGCGGCCCCGGCTCCCTCGCCCGCGGCCCCGGCCCCCTCGCCCGCAGCGCCGTCCCCGCTGCCGGCCGTGGAGCCCCTGCCTGCCGTGGAGCCGCTGCCGACCGTCGAGCCGACGACCGTCGCCCCGACGACCGCGGAGTCGAGTGCCCCCGGGACCACGACGCCGGCCGCAACCACCACCCCGACGACCACGCCGGTGCCTCAGCCGTAGGCCGGCTGAGGGCTCGCCTCGCGGATCGCCCTGGCCCTGGTCGTCGCCGCGACGACCAGGGCCGCCGCGGCGAAGGCGGGCAGCGGATGGCCGAGCAGAGTCGCGACGGCGAGGTCGGCGGCCACCGCGCCGGTCGCCATGGCGAAGACCCACGGCGGCGCGGCGGGCAGCTTCGCCTTCCCGGCCGACCACGGGGTGCGGCCCCACGGTTTCGCGACCGACAACCACGCCTGGAACGCGAGGGCGCTGATCATCAGAGCGGTGCCCGCGATCATCGAGGCGTCGACGAGACGCGTGATGTCCGGCTCGACGGAGAAGTTGACGAAGTCCGCCTCGGCGCCGTCCTTGACCTTCCGGGACTGATCGCCGGAGGCGCCGTAGGACTGCTGGAACTCGACGTCCGCA
>NZ_WVTE01000128.1:0-6459 GCF_009939605.1 Rhodococcus sp. YH1
CCGCCGAGTCGGTCGCGGTCGCCGACCGCGAGTACGCCGCCGGCCGGACCGCCTCGCTCGACGAGGTGCGCGCCGAGCACGGCCTGCCGCCCCGATGACCGATGAGGCGCCGGCACCCTACGACGTCGCGATCGCCTCACCGGCCCGCCGAGCCCTGTCCCGACTACCGGGACGGATCGTGCATGCGGTCGTCGAATTCATCTCCGGCCCCCTGGCGGAGAATCCCCACCGGCTGAGCAAACCGCTGCGCAACGATCTCGCAGGCCTGCGCAGTGCCCGGCGCGGCGACTACCGCATCCTGCTCCGTGTCGACGACGACCACCGCACCCTCCTGATTGTCGACATCGACCACCGCGCCCACATCTACCGACCCTGAAACCCCGGAGCTGGTCCTGCGGCCGGGCTACACACGGCTGAGCGGTCCGTGCAGACCACACCGGACGTAGTCGTAGCGGTTCCCGTGTTCGCCGGCAGCCGGGACACGACAGCGGACTCGTCCGGGTTCGCCGGATCGTCGATCGCCCGAGGCTGCACATCGGTACGCGGATCCCTTTCCACCCCGGCAGATGTTCGCGGACTGCGACGATCGGCTACGCATGCGGCCGCGCACGGCACCGGGAAGCACGCCATCGACCTTGTGGGGATCATCCACCAAATCCACTTCCATACAAAGCTTTTGATGGATAACCGGAATCATCCATCATGGACAATCATGAGTGCACCGGCGACACCTCTCCCCTCGGGTCCTGATCGATGCTGCTTCACGAACCAGGCCGCGGGCGCCGCATCTGCGGTATCGAACATCAACGGTCCTTCTGGTCGCGACCGCGAACGCGAACTCGGGGCCTGACAGAACGAGCGGCAGCGTCGCGCGGGCGTGATGGTTCGACTCCCGGGGTCACCGGTAGCGGACAGGGGCGGGCGGGGAACCTCGCAGCGCCGGTGTCTGTTCGGTAGGGTTTGGGACGTCACCGTCATCCCCCTGCACGGTGACACGAGGCCCCGCCGGAGTTGCCCCCCAAACTCTCTCCGGCGGGGTTTCTCGGTTCGATTTCGGGCCGCTCTCGACCGAGCGTGCGACACTGCAGGGCGGCCAGCTCGGATTGCGCCTTGCAGGGGTTGCACAGTACGAGCCGGCCCTTCTCGTCTTCCGCGCCCGGCCTCCAGTCGGTGCATCCGGTGACGGAACTGCATCATCCACGTACCAGGGAGGGTGGCGGTGTCCCGACGGGATGAATCGAACGGGCTGGCGGAGAGGTGCATGCACTGCATGCACGCCACGCATGCAGCCTTGCGTCGCGGCGGGCCGGGCCTTCGGTTCGGCACCGCCGCCGCGGGTCTGCGCACTCGGTACGCGTTTTCTCCGCTTGGTCGAGGTATTCGGCCCAGTCCGCAGCACAGCCGCGTTCGTACTCGCTCGGAAGCCTGCTGGGCGTGCTTGTTCAGCATGTTCGACCGTGCTCACGGGCGGCCCCCTGGGGTAAGTCCCAGGGGTGGTGGGAATCGGGTGAGGGCTTCCAGGCATGCTCGGCGGTGTCCCGTTCGACGCTGAGCTCGAGACCGGAAAGTCCACACGCCGCATCGCTTCGGCGACCATCACCCGGACCGCTCGGCCGTTGAAGTCCTCGAACGGATGCGTGGGCAGCGCCTGAGCTTCCAGGTAGGCGAGGGCCTCGAGTTGACGCTCGACGTCGCCGGCGCAGTAGTCGAGCCGGCCGGTGAAGCTGTGGAACATCTCCCGCATCTCCCGGTCCATATGAATGTGTTCCGGCGATAGTGGCCTCCCACCCGGACCGGCTTCCTGCTCCACCTGTCGGCGATGTCGGGCGTCACGTCGATCAGGATCCGGCGATGGAACTCGCGGAGCAGGTCCACGTCCATTGCCTCGTCGGTGACGTGACCGGAGGCCAGCTCGTCGAGCAGCAAGCGTAGCGGCTCGGCGATCAGATCGGCGACCTGGTGATGGGTTTTGGTCCCGATAACCGTCTCGAACTGGGGGTGTTGCCGGTATCGACCGGCTCCGCCGGCTCACCCGCCGGTCGCCGCTGCTGCGCGGATCCGTGCGTGCACGATCGGTGCGAGCCCAGCACTACCCGCTGGCGCTGCCGTGCCTGCTCGATCCACCGGTCGGAGACCGGCTCACCTTCCATCGCCATGCTGTGGATCACGTGATCGACCACGGCGGCGCGCCGCCGACGGATCTTTTCGCTTTCCAGTAGAGCGCGCCACCGTGCGACCAGTGCCCGAACGTCGTGCGTGGTCACGGCGCGCTCCCTTTCCGTCTCGATCCGGTCCGCTGTCCCCATGATGGCAGTCTGCAGCGAGCAATCGAGACGACAACGAGTAGTCGACGAGCCCCTCCCTGCACAGGGCGGACAGCCGAACACGCAGTGTCCAGGCGTCGCCGTGCCGCGGGCGACCGTACCCGTGGAACCCGGTACGGGCGGCGCGCCGATGAAGTTGCCCCCACATCGCCCCGGGCTTTGCTGGCCTACGACGTGTGCGCACCGCGGCGCTGCCTGCCCCCTGGTGTAGGCACAGCTGGACGACGAGACGGCGGATGTGCCTGACGCGCCCACCGAGACAGGGAGATCGAATGGTGTGCTGCTCACCTTCAATGCGCTGGGGATCCTGGCCGCGCTCTTCTGTGCGCACAGGTCGTTTCGCCGTTGCGGCCGCCCGGTTCGGGTGGTGACAGCCGGTGTCGGAGGGGCTTCTGGTTCCTCCACTGATCGTGGTTTCGGCGGTCGCTGCGGCCACCCCCCGACCCTCGCGTACCCGGCAGCGAAACGGGGTCGCGAATGTGCGTATAAGTACAGTTCAGATGGCATTTTGCTGCGCACCGATCGGGGAAGATAGATCTTGAAACTCTCCCGGTCCGACCTGTAGCGGTTCGGCCGTGCCGCCCGACAGTGCCGGCTCGGGTTCGCCGTACTTCCCACCCGAGGGCGCCCCTCGAAGTGACTTCGGCATGTCGGCGGCGAGCGGGCCCAGCCCAACCATCACTTGCAAGGAATCAATCGAATGTCGGTGCAGACCAATGTAATTCTGGTCCAGGCTGTACTCGGCGCGGTGCTGATCACCGTCTTTATGATTCCGTTCCAGGCCTCGACACCGTTCGCGCTCTACCGTCCGATGGTCATTTTGCCAGTCCTGCTGTACTTCGCATTGCGGGCTTCACCGCACGCCCTGTTGGGGATGTTCCTCGGCTTCACGTGCGGCGTTGCCGGGGGCGAAGCGTTCCTCGTCGTGAAGAACGCTCTGCCCGAGGTACCGCTCGAGCTCGTGATGGGCATCGGAGTGGCGTGCGTGATCTTCCTCGTCCTCGCGGTGCACCCGCTCGTATTCGGCCGCACCCCGCTCGGCATGGTCCCCGCCGTGCTGCTCGGCGTCGTGGAGACGCTGCTCGTGACGAACCTGTCGGTTCTGCTGCCCGACGGTGCGCCCGTGCCGAACCTGCCGTGGCTCGTCGTGATCTTCGGTTACGGCTGCGTCATGACCCTGATCCTCATCCTCGTGCAGGACAAGATCATCGGGGCCCTGCTCGGTGCGCAGTGGCGCTCCGCGCCCACCGACGAGGCGCCGAGCTCCCAGATCCCGCCCACCCCGCCGGTGCGTCCGTCCCCCCGGCCGACGGCCTGATCCGCCGCGGTTGAGCCGTGTCCGAACGGCATCGGCCGTCGGCTCCGGTGGATCGGGCCGGCCTGCCGGCGCAGCAAGTCGACGGTGGACCGACTGTCATGGAATGTGCGCCGCCCGGCCGACCCGATCCCGGGTAAGGTACCCGCCCGTCGACACTTTCACACCAACGGAGCCCGGGGAACCGGTGTGAGGTTTCTCGCGCCCCGGAACGGACGTCGCAGGGCCGGCATCCGATTCCGGATGCCGGCCCTGCGATGCGAGCGAGTCAGCCGCGGTTGAGCAGCTTGCGCATGGCGTCGGCCGCGCCCTTGACGAGCGTGTCGCGCGGGAAGCCGCTGCGCTTGACCGCCGCGTCGTAGTTGCCGCCGGCCACCCACACCGGCCCGTCGGTGAGGTGTTCGAGCCCCTCGCGGGCCACCTCCTCCGGCTCGGCGACGAGCATGCCGGGGATGTCGAAGTTCAGCCCGGCGCGGATCATCGCCGGGGTGCGGGTCACGCCGAGGACGAGTTCGACGACGTGTACCCCGTGCGGGGCGAGCTCGAGCCACAGGCTTTCGGCGAACACGCGACTGAACGCCTTGGACGCCGCGTAGATGCTCTGGTGTTCCGCCCCCATGTAGCCGGCGAGCGAACCGAGCAGCATGATGCCGCCCCGGCCGCGCTCCTTCATCTTCGCGCCGAACAGGTGCGAGAGTTCGAGCTGCCGATGGATGTTGAGGTCGATGACGCCACGGAAGCCGTCGAGGTCGCCGGTGACGAACTCGTTGCCGTAGCTGTTGGCGCCGGCGTTGAAGATGAGCAGGCCCACCTCGACGTCGTCGGTCGCCTGCCGGATCTGCTCGACGGCGTCGGGGGAGAGCAGGTCGAGTGCCAGGGTGCGGACCTGGACGCCGTTGCTGCGTACCTTCTCCGCGGTCTCCTCGAGCGGGCCGGGCTTGCGGGCGATGAGCACCAGATTCAGCCCCGCCTTGCTCAGCTCGTCGGCGAAGGCGGAGCCGACGCCCTCGGAGCCGCCGGCGATGACGGCCCATGGGCCGTAGTGCTGGACGTCGATCACGAAAGTTCCTTTCCGGCTGACTTACTGGACGATCGGTCCCGGGACCGGGGTGTCGTCGAGGACGGTGAGGCGGCCTTCGGTCGCGGCCCACGTGATCGTCTCGGCGAGCTTCGCGCAACCGCGGCGCGGCGCCCCGGGCCGGGAGTCCTGCCCACCCTGCTCACGCATCTCGGGGCACCGGGACCGCGCCTGCTCGTTCCACTGGACGGAGGTGTGCTCCCAGCTGTTCTTGGCGACGAGAACCCGGGCGCCGCACTCAGTGCACTGCAGGGGTTGCATCGGTGGTCGCCGCCTCCTCGGCGTCCTTCGTGCGGGCGAGGTTCTCCTCGACCTCCTTCATCCACGCCGCCACCGGGCGGGTGGTGTCCATCTCGAACTCGAACCGCTCGGTCATCTCCGGCTTGACGTCGGCCGCGTCCACGTAGAACTGCTCGTACCAGCGGCGCAGCTGGTAGACCGGGCCGTCCTCGTCGCACAGCAGCGGATTCTCGATGCGCGTCTTGTTCTTCCAGATCTCGACGTCCTGCTCGAAGCCTCGGGCGATGAAGTCACCGAACTTGCGGGCCGTCTCGTCGGCCGAGTCGCCGAGGGCGTCCGACTTCTTCACGATGATCCCGTACATCAGGACGAACTTGTTCTCGGTGACGGGGTAGTGGCAGTTGAGCAGCACCGAGTCGATATCGTAGCCCTCGTACTTGTACTGCAGGTCGTCGATCATGAACGACGGTCCGAAGTACGCCGCCTCGGAGCGGCTGCCGACGAGCTTCGGCTGGCCGTCGGCGTGCGGCCGCATGTCCTCCCGCGCCTGACCGTGCATGATCTGCGTCGCGACGTGCCCCTCGAAGATGTTCTTGAAATACGTGGGGAACGAGTAGTGCACGTAGAAGAAGTGCGCCATGTCGACGATGTTGTCGATGATCTCGCGGCAGTTGGTGTCGACCTCGGTGGTGTACCAGACCCAGTCGGTCCACTCGTCGCTCGTTGCGCCGGCGATGCGGGGAATGGTCACGTCGGCCGGCGGCGGGTTGCCCTCGGGGTCGTTCCAGACGAACAGCATCCCGTCCTGATCGAGCGTGTGCCAGGCGCGGGTCTTCGCGATCGGCGGAACGCGGCGGGCGTAGGGGATTGCAGTGCAACGTCCGTTGCCGCCCCAGCGCCAGTCGTGGAACGGGCAGGCCACCGAGTCGCCCTTGATCGTGCCCTGGCTGAGGTCGCCGCCCATGTGCCGGCAGTACGCGTCGAGGATCTTCAGGTCGCCGTTGCTGTCGGCGAACACGACGAGCTTGGTGCCGAAGGCATGGACCGAGTGCGGCTTGCCGTCCTTGAAGGACTCGGACAGGCCGAGGCAGTGCCAGCCGCGGGCGAACCGGGTGGGCGCGGAACCGGCCTCGATCTCGCGAACTTCGACGTCGTCGGACTTGCTGGAGCTCACTGTCGTCCGTCCTTTCGAATGGAATGTCGTATCGGATGGAGCACCTCGGGCACCGGTGCTGTGCGCGGGTGGGCCGGGGGACGGTGGCCGCCTGCGACCGTGTGCTCGACGCTAGGTGAGCCCGCTCACCGGGGATGGAGCGCATCCCACTGTCCGGGACCGTCTGCGGCGGTGTATCCGGACGGCACCGCAGGATGGGGTGCCTGTTCCTGCCACGGTGACCCGTCCGGGTCGCGAAGGAGACACACCGATGTCCGACGACGTGCTGACGAAGGTCCGCGAGCTGCTGCCGTCCATCGCGGAGCGCGCCCGCAGCGTCGACGAAACG
>NZ_WVTE01000129.1:0-6439 GCF_009939605.1 Rhodococcus sp. YH1
TTCGTGGTGCATCACATCGCGGCGGACGGGGCGTCGATGGCGCCGCTGGCCCGGGATCTGATGACCGCGTACGCCGCCCGCACCGGCGGCCGCGCCCCCGACTGGACGCCCCTGGAGGTGCAGTACGCCGACTACGCGCTGTGGCAGCGGCAGGTCCTCGGCGATCCGGCCGACCCGGATTCGCTCGCCGCCGCCCAGCTGCGGTACTGGCGCGAAACCCTTTCCGGCGCAC
Organism: Rhodococcus sp. YH1; assembly: GCF_009939605.1. Taxonomy (NCBI): domain Bacteria; kingdom Bacillati; phylum Actinomycetota; class Actinomycetes; order Mycobacteriales; family Nocardiaceae; genus Rhodococcus; species Rhodococcus sp. YH1. The sequence continues at coordinate 233 of NZ_WVTE01000129.1, forward strand.
CGGAAGTGCTGGCGTTGCCCACCGACCGGCCCCGCCCGCCGCACCAGTCGTTCCGCGGCGCCACCGTCCGCTTCGACGTCGGCGCCGAACTGTACCGGGCGGTCGGCGACCTGGCCCGCACGCACGGCGCCACCCCGTTCATCACGGTGCACGCGGCCCTGGCGGTGCTGCTGGCCCGGCTCTCGGGCAGCGACGACGTCACCGTCGGCACCCCGGTCTCCGGTCGCGGCGACCGCGCCCTCGACGATCTGGTCGGCATGTTCGTCAACACCGTCGTCCTGCGCACCCCCGTCACCGCACATCACACCTTCGCCGAGCACCTGACCCACATCCGCGACCGCGACGTCGACGCCCTCGCCCACGCCGACCTGCCGTTCGACGCCCTCGTCGACGCCGTCACCGACCACCGATCCGAGGCCTACGCGCCCCTGTTCCAGGTGATGCTGGCCTTCCAGAACACCGAGTCCGCCCACTTGCGGCTGCCCGACCTGACCGTCGACGTCTCCGAAATCGACACCGGCACCACCAAATTCGACCTGCACCTGATGCTGGCCGAGGTCCCCGGCGACGACGGCGCCCCCGCCGCCCTCACCGGCGCCCTGTCCTACGCGACCGACCTGTTCGACGCCGGCACCGTCACCGCCCTCGCCGACCGCTTCGTGCGGCTGCTCACCGCCGTGACCACCACCCCGCACGTGCCCGTCGGCGACCTCGACCTGCTCGAGCCGGGCGAACGCGAGCTGATCCTGCGGCGCTGGATCGCCACCGACGCCCCCCGCGACCCGCACACCCTCGCCGACCTGTTCGCCCGGCAGGCCGCCCGCACCCCCGACGCCGTCGCCGTCGTCTTCGGCGACGAGGCCCTGACCTACGCCGAGTTCGATGCCCGCACCAACCGGCTCGCCCGGCGGCTGATCGCCGAGGGCGTCGGCCCGGACCGCCTCGTCGGGCTCGCGATGCGCCGCTCGATCGAGCTGCTCGTCGGAATGTACGCGGTGATCAAGGCCGGCGGCGCCTACCTGCCGCTCGACCCCGACCACCCCGCCGACCGGCTCGAATACGTTCTGGGCAACGCCCGTCCGGTGTGCGTGCTCACCACCGCCGCCGACCGGACGGCGCTGCCCACCCCGGCCCCGATCCTCGAGGTCGATCGCCTCGACCTGACCGGCGCCTCCGACGCCCCCGTCGCCCCGGAGGAGCGCACCGCCCCGCTGACGGGGGACCACCTCGCCTACGTGCTGTACACCTCCGGCTCCACCGGCCGGCCCAAGGGTGTCGCGGTCGCTCACGCCGCGATCGTCAACCGGTTGCGGTGGATGCAGCACGCCTACCCGCTCACCGCCGAGGACACCGTCCTGCAGAAGACACCGTTCACGTTCGACGTGTCGGTGTGGGAGTTCTTCTGGCCGCTGCAGACCGGGGCGCGCCTCGTCGTCGCCGCACCCGACGGGCACCGCGATCCCGCCTACCTCACCGCCGTCGTCGAGCAGCAGCACGTCACCGTGGCGCACTTCGTGCCGTCCATGCTCGCGGTGTTCGTCGCCGCCACCGACCCGGCCCGCTGCATGTCGCTGCGGTTGCTGTTCTGCAGCGGCGAGGCGCTGCCCCCGGCCACGGTCGCCGCCGCCCACGCCGCGTTCCCCGCCGCGGACCTGCACAACCTGTACGGGCCCACCGAGGCCGCCGTCGACGTCACGTTCTGGGCCTGCACCGACGACGACGTCGACGTCGTCCCGATCGGCGCCCCGGTGTGGAACACCCGCGTCCACGTCCTCGATGCGCGGCTGCACCCGGTTCCCGTCGGCGCCGTGGGGGAGCTGTACCTGTCCGGCATCCAGCTCGCCCGCGGCTATGTCGGGCGCGGCGACCTGACCGCCGACCGGTTCGTCGCCGATCCGTTCGGTCCGTCCGGCACCCGCATGTACCGCACCGGCGACCTCGTGTCCTGGCGCCGCGACGGCAATCTGATCTACCTGGGCCGCACCGATTTCCAAGTCAAGCTCCGGGGCCTGCGGATCGAGCTCGGTGAGATCGAGCAGGCGTTGCTCGCCGACCCGGCCGTCGCGCAGGCCGCGGTCGTGGTGCACCGGCACCCCGCCGGCGCCGCCGACGGCTCCGACGGGGTGCTCGTCGCGTACGTCGTGCCCGAACCCGGCCGGAACAGCGATACCGCGGCGAGCCGCGCATCCGATACCGCGGCGAGCCGCGCATTCGATACCGCGGCCCTGCTCGGGGCCGCCGCGGCCCGGCTGCCCGGCTACATGGTGCCCGCCCACGTCGTCGTCCTCGACCGGTTCCCGCTCAACCCCAACGGCAAGCTCGACCGCAAGGCATTGCCCGCCCCGGACCTCACGGCCGTGCGTGCGGCGGAGCACGTCGCGCCGCGCACCCCGGTCGAGCAGGTCCTGGCCGAGGTCTTCGCCGGCCTGCTCGGGGTGGAGCGTCTCGGCGTGCACGACAGCTTCCTGGATCTGGGCGGCAACTCGCTGCTGGCCATGCGGCTGGCCGCGCGGATCGCCGCGGCGACCGGCACCGACGTGGGCGTGCGTGATCTGTTCGACGCGCCCACCGTCGCCGCCCTCGCCGAGCGGCTCCGCGACCGCGATGCCGCGGCGCGGCCCGCGCTGACCGCCGCCGCGACCCGGCCCCCCACGATCCCGCTGTCCCCGGCCCAGCAGCGCATGTGGTTCATCAACCAGTTCGACACGACCTCCCCGGCCTACAACATCGCCGTCGCGCTGCGTCTGACCGGGGAGCTGGATCTCGCGGCGCTGCGGGCCGCTGCCGCCGACGTCGCCGCGCGCCACGAGACGCTGCGCACCCGCTACCCGCTCACCGACGACGGCCCGATCCAGGTCGTGCTGCCGGTCGCGGTGGCGCAGCCCGACTTCACCGTCACCCGCGTCGAGACCGAGGACACGGTGCCCGCGCACATCGACCGGATCGTCGGCGCCGGGTTCGACGTCGCCACCGAGGTGCCGGTGCGGATCCGGCTGCTCACCCTCGCCGACACCGACCACGTGCTGGTCCTGGTCGTGCACCATATCGCCGCCGACGGGTTCTCGATGGGACCGCTGGGCCGGGATCTGATGACCGCGTACGCCGCCCGCGCCGGTGGTCACGCCCCCGACCGGTCGCCGCTGCCGGTGCAGTACGCCGACTACACGCTGTGGCAGCACACCGTGCTGGGCGACGAGTCCGATCCCGCCTCCACCGCCGCCCGGCAGCTCGCGTTCTGGCACGACGCGCTGGCCGGGGCGCCGGAACTGCTCGAGCTGCCGTGGGACCGGCCCCGCCCGGTGCAGCAGTCCGGGCGCGGTGCCCGCGTGGCGTTCGAGATCGACGCCGACACCCACCGCGGCATGCTCGCGCTGGCCCGCGAGCACGACGCGTCGTTGTTCATGGTCGTGCATGCGGCGCTGGCGGTGCTGCTGGCCCGGCTGTCCACCAGCGACGACATCGTGGTCGGCACCCCCGTCGCCGGGCGCGGTGACCGCGCCCTCGACGATCTGGTCGGCATGTTCGTCAACACCGTGGTGCTGCGGGCCCGGGTGGACGAACGCGAACGGTTCGACTCGCTGTTGCGGCGGGTCCGTTCGGCGGACCTGGCGGCGTTCGGCCAGGCCGACGTCCCGTTCGAGCGGCTCGTCGAGGCCCTCGACCCGCCCCGGTCGACGTCCTACCCCCCGCTGTTCCAGGTGCTGCTCGAGTTCCAGGACATCGAGCGCCCCGAGATCGCGCTGCCGGGGGCGACGGCGCGGGTGCTCGACCTCGATCCCGGCCTGTCGCCGTTCGACCTGCAGCTGTCGATCGCCGAGCGGCCCGGCGGCGGATCCGGCGTGCGGGCGGCGTTCACCTACGCCACCGACCTGTTCGACGCGGACACGGTCGCCTCGTTCGCGGACCGGTTCGTGCGGATCCTCGACGCGGTCACCGCGGATGCGTCCGTGACGGTGGGGGACGTGGAGATCGTCACCCCACGTGAGCTCGCCACCCTGGCCCCGGCGCGGGGCCGGCCCGCGGTCTCCCCGCAGCTGTGGCCCGAACTGCTGTCGTCGGTGGCGGCGATCGTGCCGGAGGCGGTCGCCCTGTCCTTCGAAGGCCGCACCGTCACCTACGGTGAGCTCGACGCCTGGTCCAACCGGCTCGCCCGCGTCCTCACGAGCCACGGGGTCGGACCGGAATCCTTTGTTGCCCTGGGAATTTCGCGTTCAATCGAGTCGGTCGCGGCGGTGTGGGCGGTGACCAAGTCCGGGGCGGCGTTCGTCCCCGTCGACCCCGGCTACCCGCCCGAGCGGATCGCCTACATGCTCGACGACTGCCGGGCCACCCTCGGCCTGACCACCACCGCCCACCGCGACGTGTGGCCCGCGGACGCGGTGTCGTGGCTGCTGCTCGACGACCCCGGCCTGCGCCGCCGCCTCGACGACGTCTCGCCCGCCCCGGTCACCGACGACGACCGCCGCACCCCGCTACGGTACGACCATCCGGCATACCTGATCTACACCTCCGGCTCGACCGGCCGCCCCAAGGGCGTCGTCGTCACCCACCGCGGCCTGACCAACCTCAACGCCGAAGTACGCGAACACTTCTCGATCACCCATCGGGCCCGCGTCTCGCACCTGGCGTCGCCGAGCTTCGACGCGTCCCTCTTCGAGCTGACCAAGGCGTTCTGCGCCGGCGCCACCCTCGTCATCGTGCCGCCCAGCGTCTACGGCGGCGAGGAACTCGCCCGCATCCTGCGCGAGGAACGCATCACCCACGCGTTCGTCACCCCCACCGCCCTCGCGTCGCTCGATCCCGCGGGCCTCGACGAGCTGCGCGTGCTCGTCGTCGCCGGGGAGGCCTGCCCGCCGGAACTGGTCGACCGCTGGGCGCCGGGCCGCCACATGTACAACGGCTACGGCCCGTCCGAGGCCACCATCGAGACCAGCGTCAGCCCCGACATGCGCCCGGACACCACCGTCACCGTCGGTGGCCCCGCCATCGGCTTCCACGAGGTCGTCCTCGACGAACGGCTGCGACCCGTCCCCATCGGGGTCGCCGGCGAGCTCTACATCGCCGGCGCCGGCCTGGCCCGCGGCTACCACCGCCGACCCGAGCTCACCGCGTCCCGGTTCGTCGCCGACCCGTTCGGGGCGCCGGGGGAGCGGATGTACCGCACCGGCGACGTGGTGCGCTGGCGCACCGACGGCACCGTGGAATACCTCGGCCGCTCCGACTTCCAGGTCAAGGTCCGCGGCTTCCGCATCGAACTCGGCGAGATCGACACCGCCCTCGCCGCTCACGACGACGTCGCCTTCGCGGTGACGATCGGGCACACCGCCCCGTCCGGCGACACCGCCCTGGTCGCCTACGTCCTGCCGGAGACCGGCCACCACGTCGATGCCGCCGCGCTGCGGGGGCACGTCGCAGGGCAGCTGCCCGCGCACATGGTGCCCGCCGCGATCGTCGTCCTCGACGAGATCCCGCTCACCCCGGTCGGCAAGCTCGACCGCCGCGCCCTGCCGGTACCCGACCTGTCGGCCACCGGCGAATACCGCGCCCCGGCCACCGACACCGAGGCCACCCTCGCCGACATCGTCGCCGAGGCCCTCGGCCACGAGAAGGTTTCCGTCGACGACAGCTTCTTCGACCTCGGCGGCAACTCGCTGATCGCCACCCGTGTCGTCGCCCGCATCAACGCCGCCCTCGGCACCGACGCCGGCGTGCGGGTGCTGTTCGAGGCCCCCACCGTGCGGACCCTCGCCGCCCGCATCCTCGACGACCACGCCGGTGGCACCCGCGTCCCCCTCACCGCGGGCCCGCGCCCCGACCGGATCCCGCTGTCCCCACCCCAGCAGCGGATGTGGTTCGTCAACCAGTTCGACACCGCCTCGGCCGCCTACAACATCCCGATGGCGATCCGGCTGACCGGCCGCCTCGACCGGGCGGCGCTCACCGCCGCCGTGCACGACCTGATCACCCGCCACGAAACCCTGCGCACCTGGTACCCGAACGAGAACACCGGCCCGGTGCAGCTGGTCACCGACCCCGCCCAGGCCACCCCCGACCTCGATCCGGTCCCGGTGTCCGCCGACGAGCTGCCGCAGCGTCTGGCCGCCGAGGTCACGGCCGGGTTCGACGTGGCGGTGCAGGTGCCGGTGCGGGCGCGGTTGTTCGCGCTCGGCGACGGGGAGCACGTGCTGGTGTTCGTGGTGCATCACA
>NZ_WVTE01000013.1:0-20382 GCF_009939605.1 Rhodococcus sp. YH1
CGGCCACCGTCGATGAGCTTGACGTCCCGGTGCCCGTAGAACTTGAAGTACCAGTACGCGTAGGCGGCGAACCAGTTGTTGTTGCCGCCGTAGAGCACGACGGTGTCGTCGTCGGCGACGCCCTTCGCGGACAACAGGGCGGAGAACTGCTCCCGGTTCAGGAAGTCGCGACGGACGCCGTCCTGCAGGTCCTTACGCCAGTCGAGCTTGATCGCGCCCTCGATGTGCCCGCCGTCGTAGGCTGCGGTGTCCTCGTCGACCTCGATGAACACGGTCTTCGGTGCGTGAAGGTTCTGCTCTGCCCAGTCTGCTGAGACCAGGACGTCGGAGCGAGCCATGGAGTTTCCTTTCGGTGTCGACAATCTCGGAACTCTCATCGTCTATCCGGCACCATCACCTCGCCAGCATTACGTGCAGGACGAGTCCAATACTCGTCCGGAGAGCCGGGACAACATCGGTACCGGATGCTCTAGTCCGGATGAAGCACGAAGAATCGAGGAACAGCACGAGTTTTCGCCGTGCTGATTTCAACCGTTGCCGCACGCGTACGTCACGGCACACACTGGCCGTCCGAATGTCTGCTGCGGCAGGGAGGATCATGAACAACGAACCGCTCGATCTGACTGCTGACGTACTGGTGATCGGTGGAGGACCCGCCGGCACCTGGGCGGCCCTGGCCGCCCGGCGCACCGGCGCCACCGTGGTGTTGGTGGACAAAGGCTACTGCGGAACGAGCGGAGCGACCGCACCTTCCGGCACGGGGGTCTGGTACGTCCCGCCCGATCCGGGAGCGCGAACCGCGGCGAAGAGCAGCCGGGAGGCGCTCGGCGGGTATCTGGCGGATCACGGCTGGATGGATCGTGTTCTGGATCAGACGTGGGAGAACATGCATCTGCTCGCCTACGACGGACGCTACCCTTTCCCCGTGGATCCGACTACGGGCGAACAGATTCGCACCGGAGTGCAAGGTCCGGAATACATGCGCCGCATGCGTGCGTGGATCGCGCGCATGGGGGTTCGGATCCTGGACCACAGTCCGGCACTCGAGCTCCTCGTCGACCGGGACGGACGCGTGCGCGGTGCGAGCGGATACGGCCGGCACGACGAGCGCGACTACCGGGTCCGGTCGGGGGCGGTCGTGATTGCCACTGGAGGGTGCGCATTCCTGTCCGGCGCGTTGGGCACCAACGTGAACACCGGCGACGGTGCGCTCATGGCAGCCGAGGTGGGAGCGCGGCTGTCCGGCATGGAGTTCTCCAACGCATACGGGATCACCGCGGTGGACTCGACCGTCACCAAGACGGCGTACTACGGATACGCCACGTTCTTCCACGCCGATGGACGCGTTCTCGACGGTGCCGCTTCGGCGGCCGGCAGATCGGTCATCGCTCGAACGCTCCTGCACGAACCGGTTTTCGCCCAACTTGACCGTGCAGACGAGGCGACGCAGCGGGCCATGCGGGTGGGCCAGCCGAACTTCTTCCTCCAGTTCGACCGACGCGGCATCAATCCCTTCACCGATCGCTTCGAGGTGACGCTCCTCGCCGAAGGCACGGTGCGCGGAACCGGCGGCCTCGACGTCGTGGACTACACGTGCGCAACGACGGTGCCCGGGCTGTACGCGGCCGGTGATGCGGCGACCCGGGAACGAATCTGTGGCGGGTTCACCGGCGGCGGGAGCCACAATGCAGCCTGGGCGATGTCGTCGGGCACGTGGGCCGGGGCCGCGGCAGGGCGCCACGCGCGTACTGTCGGCAGCGGGGGTCCTGTCTCCGGCGGGGGTCGGATCGGTATCCGACCGACCGGTCGAGTGGCGCTGACCGCCACCGCCCTGACCGTGGAAGCACAGGCACAGCTCCTGCCGTACGAGATCAACTATCTCCGTACCGGATCGCTTCTGCGGCCGGCTCTTCGGGAACTCGAGCACCTGTGGGAGGAGGCGAGCCGCGGACTCGCCGGAACGGGTCGGGATCGCATCCGGGCACGGGAGGCCGCAGCGATCATGGCGGTAGGCCGGTGGGCATATCACTCGGCGCTGGCCCGGACGGAATCGCGGGGCATGAGCAGGCGCGCCGACTTCCCGTCCGTGGATCCGGCTCAGCATCATCACGTCCTGAGCGGCGGCCTCGACGAGGTTTGGACTGCGACCGGTGCCCGCGTCGGCGAGAAGACTGCGGCCGCGTCGTGATCGAACTCGTGCTCGCCGACGAGTGCATCGCGTGCGACAAGTGCATCGACGTGTGCCCGACCGACGTCTTCGAGCGTGACCACTCGGGCATCCCCGTGATCGCACGCCGGTCGCAGTGCCAGACGTGTTTCATGTGCGAAGCCTACTGTCCGGTCGATGCTCTGTTCGTCCATCCGCAGTCCGGACCGTTGCAACCCGATCAGCGCATTCCCGAAGCGGAGATCGGACGATACCGCGACGACATCGGTTGGGGGCGCGGCCGTGTTCCCGGTGCCCGCATCGCAGTCGGGCCGCCGGTACCGCACGGCGAACTGCCCCCCCGGTTACGTTGACAGGCTGTAGTACGGACCGGCCACGGCCGGGGGTATGAATCAGCCGGATCGCAACGCTGGCGTGCCGGCCTGGATCCGGTCATCGTGTGGAAGGCAGCCACGCCTCGTGCGACCGCTGCCCCAACGTCCCCACCATTGACTCGGCCGACCGGGCAGGTGTGATTCGCCGGTCGACGTGCGGCCGGGCGACCACGGTGGGGACGATCCCCGACCGACCCGGACGCGCACATGATCGAGCACGTCCACTGCTGCGAACGGAATTCAACACATGAGCCTCGAGTTTCTCTGGTACATCCCCAATACGGTGGAACCCGGACACCGAGGGGACGACACCGTCGATGGCTGGGGCAGCCTGGACTACTCCACCGACCTCGCGCTCACCACCGAACAGCACGGCTGGGCAGGGGCTTTGGTGGGGACCGGCTGGGGCCGCCCCGACACGTTCACCGTGGCGACGGCGCTCGCGGCGCGCACGACCACGTTCAAGCCACTCACTGCGATCCGGCCGGGATACTGGCAGCCCGCGCACTTCGCCAGCGCGGCAGCCACACTCGACAACCTCAGTGGGGGACGTCTGCTGATCAACATCGTCAGCGGCCGGGACGACCTCGCCGCCTACGGCGACGTCGAGGGTGACCAGGACCAGCGCTATGCCCGGACGAAGGAGTTCCTGCAGATCACCCGCCGTCTGTGGACTGAGGAGAACGTCACCTACGAGGGGGAGTACTTCCGGGTGCACGGGTCGACCCTGACGCCCAGACCCTTCCGGTCCGAGACCGGGCGGCACCCACGTCTGTACTTCGGCGGCGCGTCCGCGGCTGCCGAGAAGGTCGCGGCGACCGAGGCCGACGTGCAGCTCTTCTGGGGTGAACCGCTCGACGACATCGCCGAGCGGATCGACCGCCTCCGGTCCCTGGGCGACGCCCTCGGCCGTGAACACGCGCCATTGGAGTTCGGTTTGCGGATCACCACCGTGGTTCGCCACACGAGCGAGGAGGCGTGGCGTGCGGCGGAGGAGAAGGTGGCGCGGATGGCCGAGAATGCCGGTGTCGTCCGGCAGGACGACCACCGACAGGGCGCGGTGGGCCAGCAACGCCTGTTCGCGCTCGCCGATCGTGGCGACGTGCTGGACTCGTGCCTCTACACTGCGCCCGGCCGGGTCGGGGGCGGTGGCGCCGGTACGACGTGGCTCGTGGGCTCGCCCGAGGAGGTGGCCGACGCTCTGCGCAAGTACCGGGACCTGGGCATCACCCACTTCGTGCTCTCGGATACTCCGTACAAACAGGAGATCATCCGGATCGGTGACCGTTTGTTGGATCTGCTGCGTGAGCCCCTCTCCGCCTGAGCATCGAGTTCTCCGAGCACACGAACGGGGCGCCCGGGCTCACACGGACCGGGCGCCCCGTTCATTCTTCCGCTTCTTCCCCTCGGGTTCGAGCAGGTGTACCGCCATGCCGATCGGTTATGCCGATCTCCGTAACGACGGGTCGGCGAGCGCCTCGGGGATCTTTCCGGTGTCCCGTTCGCGGAAGACCTGTCCCGGCGGCACGATCTCGTCGATCCGGTCCAGGGTCTCGTCGCTCAGTGTCACCTCACCCGCAGCAAGATATGCCTCCAGGTGGTCGAGCGTGCGCGGACCCACGATGGCGGAGGACACGTCGCGGTGGCTGAGCACGAACGCCACGGCCAGCTGGACCAGGGACAACCCCAGGTCGTCGGCGAGCCGCGCGAGCGCGTCTGCGGCGGCGAGCTTGTCGGCGTTGTCCGGAGAGTCGACATCGAATCGGCCCGGGATCAGGTCGGCTCGCGCCGACTCGGGCTGCGGCGCCCCGATGCGGTACCTGCCTGTGAGCCATCCGGCGGCGAGCGGACCGTAGGTGAGCACGCCCAGCCCGTATCTGCGGGCGATGGGCAGCGTCTCGCGCTCGATGCCACGAATGAGCAACGAATACGGCACCTGCTCGCTCACCGAGCCGACGAGCTGGCGCCGCGCCGCAGCCCACTGCGCCTCGACCAGTTCCGTCGGCGAGAACACGGATGTGCCGTAGTAGCGGATCTTCCCCGAGTGCACGAGATCGTCCAGTGCTCCCACTGTTTCGTCGATACCGGTGATCGATTCCGGTCGGTGCACCTGGTACAGGTCGATGTGGTCGGTGCGCAGCCGGCGCAGGCTGTCCTCGACGGCCCGTACGATCCACCGGCGCGAGTTTCCGCGATGGTGCGGGTTGTCGTCGACCGCGCCGTGGAACTTGGTCGCGAGAAACACGGAATCGCGGCGCCTGTCGAGGGCCTTGCCGACGATCTCCTCCGACTCGCCGCGGGAGTAGGCGTCGGCGGTGTCCACGACGGTGATCCCGGCGTCCAGGGCGCGGTGCAGGATGCGGGCGGACTCGTCGTACGACGTTCCGCCCCGCGCACCGAAGTTCATCGTGCCCAACGTCAGCGGGCTGACGCGGACCCCGGTACGACCGAACACACGCAGATCGGACAGGGACATCTCAAGCCTCCCGGATCGAGCGGCGCCGGGTCGCAGCATCGGTCAGTGAGGGGGGCAGATATCCCTCGTCGGCGGGGCTGATCGTCACTCCCGGTGCGACGATCTCGTCGATCCTGTCGAGGATCGCGCTGTCGAGCTCGACATCGACCGCACCGAGCTGGCCCTCGAGGTGAGCGAGAGTGCGCGGCCCGATGATCACGGAGCTGACCGCGGGATGCTGCAGCACGAATGCCAGGGACAGGTGCACGAGAGACAACCCGGTGTCCTGGGCGAGCTTGTACAGCTCCTCGGCAATCGCGCGCTTGCGGACGTTGGCGGCGAGTTCCGTGTCGTGGCGGTGCGGCTGCCGGGCGAGCCGGCTGGGCGTCGCGCTCTCGCTCTCGCCGGGACGGTACCGGCCGGACAGCCACCCGCCGGCGAGCGGGCTCCAGGTCAGCACGCCCAGGCCGTACTTCTGCGCCGTCGGCAGTGTCGAGCGTTCCGCGGCCCGGGCGAGGATCGAGTACGGGGGCTGTTCCGTCACGGGTGCCTGCAGATTCGCCTGCTCGGCCGCCCACTGCAGCTCGACGAGTTGATGCGGTTCGTGGGTGGTGGTACCGAAGTAGCGAATCTTCCCTTGGCGGACGAGATCGTTCAGAGCTCCGAGGGTTTCCTCGACGTCGGTGTCCGGATCCGGTCGATGCGCCTGATAAAGGTCGAGGTGATCGGTCTGCAACCGGCGCAGACTGTCCTCGACGGCTTTGAAGATCCAGTAGCGGGAGTTCCCCCGGTGGTTGGGGTCGACTCCGATCTGTCCGTGGAACTTGGTCGCGAGGAACACATCCTCGCGGCGACCCTTCAACGCCTTGCCGACGATATCCTCGTTCTCGCCCTGCGAATACACATCGGCGGTATCGACGACGTTGATCCCGGCGTCCAGTGCTCTGTGGATGATCCGGGCGGCGTCGTCGTGATCCTTGTTGGCCCAGACCCCGAAGTTCATCGCTCCCAATGCCAACGGAGAGACCTTCACTCCGGTGCGCCCGAGGATGCGGTACGTCATGGTGTCCTACCTTCCGACGGTGTTGGTGGCGAAGGAGTTCGCGGGCACGGACAGGCCGAGGTGCCCGCGCAGCGTCGCGGACTCGTATGCGGCACGGAACAGACCGCGCTGCTGCAGGATCGGCACGACCTGATCGACGAAGTCCTCGAGGTGCGCCGGGAGCACGGCGGGGATGATCGTGAATCCGTCGACCGCGCCGGTCCGCCACCAGCGCTCGATGTGATCGGCTATCCTGTCCGGCGTGTCGGCGACGACCCGGTGTCCGCCGAGAAACTCCGTGAGCAGGTGCCGGACCGTGTGCCCCGTCTCGGCCGCGTAGCGGGTCAGGGACCGGAAGAAGCCCTCCGGCCCGATCCGGTTCTCGGGCAGTTCGAACAGTGTCGCCGGGAGCGGCGCATCCGGATCGAGGTCGGCATCGGGATAGCCGAGCCACGCCGCGAGTTGCCGCACCGGGGCGCTGTCCCCGTCGAGACGGTTCTGCAGTTCGTCGAATCGGTCCCGGGCCTGTATCGCGGTGGCGCCGACCACTGGGACCAGGCCGGGCAGGATCCGGACGTCCGTGCCCGCCCGGCCGCGCAGTACCGCGGCCCCCCGCACGTCGTCGGCGAACGCCACGGCGCCGTCGAGGCCGAAGTGCGTGGTGTAGACGACCTCGGCGTGAGCCGCCGCGAACGCCCGCCCCTGCGTCGACGCCCCCGCCTGCACGAGCACAGGTCGCCCCTGCGGCGACCGCGGCACGTTCAGTGGGCCGGCGACGGAGTAGAACTGCCCGCGGTGCTCGACGGCGTGCACGCGGCCCGGGTCGGCGAACCGGCCTCCGACCTGGTCGGCGATGAGCGCACCGTCCTCCCAGGAGTCCCACAGCCGCTGGACGAGCCGCACGTACTCGTCGGCCCGCCGGTACCGCTCGTCCCGGTCCGGCAGCTCGGTGATGCCGAAGTTCCGTGCGGCGCCCGGTTCGAAGGTGGTGACGACGTTCCATCCGGCCCGGCCGTCGCTGATGTGGTCGAGGGACAGGATCCGTCGCGCGAGGTTGTACGGCCGGTTCAGTGTCGTGGTGGCCGTGGGAATCAGGCCGACACGCTCGGTGGACACCGCGAGCGCGCTGGTCAGCAGCACCGGATCGAGCGTCGCCGCCGGCGCCGACGCGATAGACGGCTGCTGCACGGGGATGTCCGGGAACAGCAGGCCGTCGAGGTGAGCGCGCTCGGCGATCCGCGCGGCACGCACGTAGTGGTCGAGCCGGACGAACGCGTCCGGCTCGAGCGCAGGGTCCTGCCACGCGGCGGGGTGGTAGCCCGCGCTGCCGATGTTGACGAGGAAATGCAGGGACCGGCTCATCGGGCCACCACCGCTTCCGCACCGGGGCGCACGTAGGACGGAGCTGCCAGCCCGAGGTGTTCCCGCAGCGTCGTTCCCTCGTACTCAGTGCGAAACCGACCGCGCTGCTGCAGGATCGGCACCACATGGTCGGCGAAGTCGTCGAAGCCGTCGGGCAGCACGTCCGGCATCAGATTGAAACCGTCGGCGACACCGCGGTCCACCCAGTCCACGATCGCGTCGGCGATCTGCTCCGGCGTTCCGGTGAGAATCCGGTGGCCGGCACCACCCCCGAGCCGCCGCAGCAATTGCCGCACGGTGAGCTTCTCACGCCGGGCCAACCCGAGCGCGATGCGGTAGAAGGTCTGCGACCCACCGGCCTCATCGGGATCGGCGAGCAGATGCCACGGCAGCGGCCCTTCGAGCTCGAGAGCGTCCTCGTCGACGCCGAGCTGACCCGCGAGCCGGGACAGTGCGTACTGTGGCGGCACCAGTTCGTCGAGCAGTTCCCGCCGGCGACGCGCCTCCTCCTCCGTGCTGCCGACTACCGTCGACAGGCCCGGAAGGATCACGACCTGCTCGGGACTGCGGCCGCAACCGGCGGCCCGGGTCTTCACGTCCTGGTAGTACTCGCGGGCCTCGTCCAGGGTCTGCGCAGCGGTGAAGATCACCTCGCCGACCGCGGCGGCGAGGGCGCGGCCGTCCTTGGAGGCCCCGGCCTGCACGATCACGGGTTCCCCCTGCGGTGAGCGCGGCACGTTGAGCGGGCCTGCGACGTCGAAGTGGCGGCCGTGGTGGTCCACCCGGTGGATCCGCTCACGATCCGCGAAGCGCCGGTTCTCCTTGTCACCGACGAGCGCGTCAGCTTCCCAGCTGCGCCACAGTGCGCGCACGACCTCGACGAACTCGCCGGCGCGCTCGTAACGGTGCGCATGCGCCGGCTCGTGGTCGAGGCCGAAGTTGCGCGCGGCCTCCGTCCCCGCGGTGGTGACGACGTTCCAGCCGGAGCGACCACCGCTCAGTTGATCGAGCGTCGCAAACCTTCGTGCGACGTCGTACGGGTCGTTGTAGCTCGACGACAGGGTGCCGATCAGCCCGATTCGGCTCGTGGCCGCGGCGACCGCGGCGAGCACCACCGACGGCTCGAGGCTGTTGAAGGGCCGGTACCGCAGGTCCTCGCGGATGCCCGGACCGTCGGCTAGGAAGACCGCGTCGAGCTTCGCGTCTTCGGCGCGGCGGGCGATGTTCACGTAGTGTTCGAGGCGGAAGCTGTCGAGCGGGTCGGTGCCGGGGAACCGCCAGGAGCCGCCGAAGACGCCCTTGTTGAGAATGTTGACGTTCAGATGTACGGGGCGCGGTGTCACGACGCGGACTCCTCCGGTGCGCCGGCCGCGAGCGCGCTGCGGCCGAGGTTGGTGATCAGGAAGTCGCTCTGGGGAAAGTGGACGCGGCCCACCATCGCGTTGCGGTGGTGCCGTTCGAGCGGATTGCTGCGCGAGAGGCCGGGATTGCCCGTCAGGTCCAATGCAGACTCGGTGATGCGGATCGCGGTGGTGGTCGCGACGTGCTTGGCCAGGCCCGGCAACGGGCTGTGGTCGTCGCCGGATTCGACGGCGCGCACCGCTTGCCGGAGCAGAGCACGGCTCGTCTGCAGTTGCGCTTCGATCTCCCCGACGCTGTCGTGGAACCGCGGAACCGTTGCGAGCGATGCACCGAGCGCGGTGGGTACCCGGTGGTGCAGGTACCGCACGAGCCAGTCCCGCGCGGCGGTCGACACGCCGTTGTAGTTCGCGGCGAGGAGCAACGGCAGGGCCTGACGGCCTACTGCACGCACCTTCGCGGTGCCGTCGTTCGGGTCGCGCAGATCGACGATCCGGTCATCGGGGACCCTAGCGCCGTCGAACCGCACGGACTGCGTGTCGGATGCGCGCAGACCCAGGTGGTCCCAGGTCGGCAGCACCTCCCAACCCGGCGTGTCACGGTCGAGCAGGAACGTGACGACCTTGGGGTCGGGCTCGGTGGTGCTGGCCGTCACAGTGAACCACCTCAGGCCGGATATGCCCGTCGCGTATGCCTTTTCGCCGTCGATTCGCCAATGCCCGTCCGGCAGGCGGGTGGCGGTGGTGGCCGGAATGCCACCGCGCGACTGGCTGCCGAGCTCCTTCTCGACGGCGAGGCCGTTGATGAGGGCGCCGTCGGTCACGGCGGTCCGGAACACCAGATCCCGCAGTCCCTGCGGCCACGGGCTGTCGGGGCGGCGAAGTTGCAGATGATTGGTGTAGTTCCACTGCAGGATGAGCCCGACCGACGGGTCGGCGGCGCCGACTCGCTCGATCACCTCGACGGCCTCGGCGACGCCGGCTCCCTGCCCGCCGTACTCGGACGGGACGGTGAGCGCCTGCGCGCCGAGCGCATGCAGCTCGGCAAACGACGCGTACGGGAATTCCCCGGTATGGTCGTGGTGTTCGGCACGCTCGGTGATCCGCGCCAGCACGGCGGCGAACGCGCCCTCGTCGAGGCCATGCAGAGCACCGGCACGTTCCGGTGCGGCGGGTAGGTCCACTGTCATCATCGGTTCCTTGTCCGTCAGCCGGCCAGGCCGACCGTAGATGCGCGTGTGTACTCGAGTCCGAGGTTGCCGCGCAGGGTGGTGTGCGCGTACTCCCCACGGAAGAGACCGCGCCGCACCAGCTCCGGCACTACCTGATCGACGAAGGCCTCGAGTCCGGTCCCGACGTCGCCGGGCATCACGGTGAATCCATCGGTGGCGCCGGCCCGGAACCACGCTTCGATCGTGTCGGCGATCTGCTCCGCGGTCCCGACCACGAGCCGGTGTCCGGCGCCACCGGCGAAGCGGTGGATGAGTTCCCGAGCGGTCAGCGGGACGTCGGAGAGGAGCGCCCGGATGCTGGTGAGAAATCCCTCCGAGCGGGGGGCACCGGCGGCAGGAGCCGGCAGATCCCCGGCAGTGACGACGGTGTCGAGGGTCAGCGTCGCCGGATCCAGGCCGAGTTGCCCGGCCAACTGTGGCAGCGCGGTGCCCAGCGGGATCGTCTCGCGCAATTCGCGTTCACGTTGACGAGCCTGCTCCTCGGTGTCGCCGACGACGGTGATCAGGCCGGTCGAGGTCCGCAACGAGTCGGGCGCACGGCCTGCGGCCCCCGCCCGGCGGCGCAGGTCGGTACGCAGCGCGTGCGCGACCTCGACGGTCTGCGCGGCGGTGAACACCACGTCGGCGTACCGACCCGCCAGCGCCAGTCCACCCTCCGATGCGCCGGCCTGCACGATCAGCGGGCGGCCTTGAGGGGATCGCGGCAGGGGCAGCGCGCCCGCGACGGAGAAGTACTCGCCGTGATGTTCGGCGCCGCGGATCAACTCCGGGTCGGCGAAGCGGCCCGTCGAACGGTCGCCGATCAGCGCACCCGGCTGCCACCCGTCCCACAACTTGGTCACCACCTCGACGAACTCGTCTGCGCGGCGGTAGCGATCGGCCTTGTCGGGCACCTCCGCATAGCCGAAGTTCGCTGCCGCGGAATCGAGCTGGGTGGTCACCACATTCCAGCCCGCTCGACCACCGGTGAGGTGGTCGAGAGACAGATACCGGCGTGCCAGGTTGTACGGATCGTTGTACGTCGAAGATCCGGTGGCGATGACCCCGATCCCCGAGGTGCCGGCCGCGGCGTGCGCAAGCATCACCACGGGATCGAGCCCCAGACCGGGGGCGTTGCCGATCTCGCCGGACAGCGCGGGGCTGTCTCCGACGAATACTGCTGTGAGGGAACCACGTTCGGCGATGCGGATCAGTCGGCGGAAATGTTCCGGGTCGACGAAATCAGTCGGGTTGTTGCCCACGGTGCGCCAGGCCCCTCGGAAGTGCCCGGGGGTGAGCAGGGAGATGTTCAGATGCAGGTGTTCGGTGGTCACGCCGGAAGCCGGCAGGGTGGTCATGAGTATCCTTCACAGCGGCGGCAGGAGCCGGGCCCGGGTCGGCTGCGGAGATCGTGCGACGGGCGACGGGCGACGGGCGACGGGCGACGGGCGACGAACAATATCCCGGTTCCAGTATCGACGCGGTTGCCGTACTGAACAAGCAAGGGCTGCTAAGAGAAACGTTCAGATTCTCTGAAGTGGAGTCAGGACACCAGTCGCAGCGGCGCCGCCTCCTGGCGCAGTGCACGCACCGCGGCCGCCACAGCCGGACGTTCGATGGAGGCCTGCCGGTACGTGACTCCGAGCCGACGGACCGCTCCGGGGATGGGGCCGGCGACGAGGTGCCGATGTCTGTCGTCGACCGAAATCTCGGGTACGACCGAAACGCCGAGCCCGCGATCGACCAGTTCGGCCATCGCCGTGAAGCTGCCGCTGCGGTGCTCGATCCTGGGCGTGAATCCGGCTTGTCTGCAGGCGAACATCACCGACGCGATGGACGGCGCTCCGTCGTGGGCGGCGATCCAATCCGCGTCGGTGATCGCCCGCAGGCCCTGCTGCTGGGTCCGATCGCGAAGATCCGGCGGCGCCAGCAGCACCAACGGATCGTCGAACAGGAATTCGGTCGCCAAGCCGGTAGGGAGATCGCGACTGCTGAACGAGTACGTGTAGGTCACGGCCAGATCCACCTCCATCCGACGGATCGCCGGCACCACGTCGACCGGTATGGCCTCGACGAGCCGCACCCTGAGTTCGGGATGCTCCCGCCGCAGCCGCTGTGCGACGGGAATCGCAAGACGGGACAGAGCAGTTCGGAAATGCCCGAGGGTGAGGACTCCGGTCACGGACTCGCCGGTGGCCTCGACCGCGCTCTCCGCCTCTTCGAGTGCGGCGA
This sequence comes from Rhodococcus sp. YH1, assembly GCF_009939605.1. Classification (NCBI taxonomy): domain Bacteria; kingdom Bacillati; phylum Actinomycetota; class Actinomycetes; order Mycobacteriales; family Nocardiaceae; genus Rhodococcus; species Rhodococcus sp. YH1. The sequence continues at coordinate 12,202 of NZ_WVTE01000013.1, forward strand.
TGATCCGGGCCGTGTGGTCGACGAGGACGCGACCGGCGAGCGTAAGGCGAAGGCCACGTCCCTCCCGCCGGGTGAGGACGGCCCCGACCTCCTCCTCGAGGATCCTCATCTGCTGCGACACCGCCGACGTGGTGATTCCGTGCAGTTCCGACACAGCAGTCATCGTGCGGTGTTCCGCCAGATCCCGCAGCAGGACGAGTCTCCGAACGTCGTACATTCGCATCCTCCGTCACTTGCGACTCGTGTCCGTCCATCGTGACGGATCCGCGGTCCGGCGGACAGGGTTGCGCTCACCGCGATCCTGAACCACCGAGGCGAGAGCACGGCCTACCCGAGCGTCGTCATTCCGGATCACGCCTCGCCGGCGAGGGCGAGCACTTCGGCTCGGCCCACGGTGAGATCGGCACCCGCCGCGACCGGAACCGTGCCGGCTCCGGTGCGGAATCCCACGCGCAGTCCCCGCAGGCGCACTCGTCGGGGTGTGCTCCGGCGATGAGACCTCGTCACTTCTCGGTGTAGGCGGTGGCGAACGTCTTCGGCGCGGTGCCGTTGACCAGGAAGTCGCCGATGACGGTGGGCTTGTAGACGACCGGATTATGCGACGCGAGGGTGCGAGCGTTGCGCCAGTGCCGGTCGAAGTTGTGGTGCTCGCGCACCGCGGAGGACCCGCCGGCATCGAAGATCCGGTTCGCCGAATCGAGGACTGCGTCGATGATCGCGATCTGCGCGGCGGAGGTGCGGACGAACACCTCCGGGTACACGTCCTCGGCGTCCCCACCGGCGGCGAATCGTTCGTTCGCGGCGTCGAGGTCGGCGGCCACGGTCCGCACCAGGTTGTCGACGACGAGCACGTTGGTGGCGATCCGGCCGACGGCCCCGAGGACCGAGTAGTCCTCCGTGGGTCGTTCGGACGGTGCGTGCAGGCTCGTGCGGGTCCGGCTGCGCACCAAGTCGATGGCGTCGTCACGCAGGTTTCGTGCGATGCCGGCGAGGGTGGCCAGATGCACGAGTTGCACGAATGTCGGCTGCTGACCCAGGAATCCCGGTCTGGCTTCGAACTCGCCGAGTTCCGCGACCGGCGCCGCATCGAATCGGGTGGTGCCGCTGGCCGTGAGCCGCTGTCCGAAGCCGTCCCAGTCGTCGACCCGCTCGACGCCCGGGCCGGTGGCGTCGACGATCACAAAGCGCCGCCTGCCGGCCGCGTCGACGACGGCGACCCGCACGTAGTCGGCGTACAGCGTTCCCGTGCTGTAGTACTTCTCCCCGGTTACGACGAGCCGTCCGTCGACGTCCGTGACGATCGTCGAAATGTCCGATACAGCCTTACCCTTCGTCTCGGACTGTGCGTTTCCGAACGCCGCGCCCCGGCCGATCCGGCCGAGCCAGTGGGCGCGCGCATCGCCGTCGACGGTGTTGCGTAGGATCTCGACAGTGGTGAAGTGGCCGCGGAGAATCTGCGGGATGTTGGAATCCGCCTGTCCCAATTCCGCAAGTAGATCGAACAGGGTCGTCAGGCTCACCCCGTAGCCGCCGAACTCGGTGGGGACGCGCAGGGCGCCGAAACCCGCGGCGAACAACTCGTCGACCTCGGCGTAGGGCAGGAACCGGTCCCGTTCGCGCTGTGCCGCGCCCGCGGCGATGCGGTCGAATATCCGCCGGAACTCGGGAAGATCGGTGTCGAGTGAACGCTCGACGAGCGGTGCTGCAGTCATGTGTGCCTCCGGGTCAGGTTCGTAGTTGCGGCGCTCAGCGCTGCCTCAGGCCGGTGCCGTGCACCCCGAACTCATCGATGACGGCGAACTCGTCGGCCGTCAGCTCTGGACCGGACAGCGCCTCGAGGTTGTGCTCGAGCTGCCACGTCGAACTTGCACCGACCAGGGCGCTGGTCACCTCGGGACGTCGCAGCACCCATTGCAGGGCGAGTTGCGCCAGAGACTGGCCGCGCTTGTTCGCCAGGTCGTCGAGTGCGGCCGCGCGCTGCCGGTAGACGTCGGAGATGTCGTCCGGGGACAGGAAGGCACTGTCGGCGGCCCGCGAATCCTCCGGGATCGCCCCGTCGAGGTACTTATCGGTGAGCAGGCCCTGTGCCAGAGGCGAATACGCGATGAAGCCGCTGCCGTACTCGGCCTCCACCTCGAACAGGTCCTCGTGCTCGGCCCGGCGGTCGAAGATCGAGTAGCGGGCCTGGTGGATCGCCAGCGGCACACCGGCCTCGTGCAGCAGCTTCGCCGCTTCCCGGGCGCGTGCGCCGCTGTAGTTGGAGATACCGACGTACAGGGCCTTGCCGAGGCGCACCGCCGTCGCGAGGGCATCGACCGTTTCCTCCAACGGGGTGTCCAGGTCGGGGCTGTGCGAGTAGAAGATGTCGACGTAGTCGACACCGAGATCGCGCAGACTCAGATCGAGCGAGGACAGCAGGTTCTTCCGCGATCCGCCGGACAGGTACGGGCCGGGGCCGATGGGGTTGCCGGCCTTGGTGGAGATGACGATCTCCTCCCGGTGGCGCCCGAGATCCTCACGCAGCAGCCGGCCGAAGTTCTTCTCGGCGGCACGGAACGGGGGGCCGTACCGGTTGGCGAGGTCGAACGAGATGATGCCGAGGTCGAAGGCGCGCAGCAGGATTTCGCGCTGGGTGTCGTACGGTGTCTTGTCACCGAACTTCTGCCACAGTCCGAACGAGAATTCCGACAGCTGCAGTCCGCTGCGGCCTGACCGCCGGAACCGGGCGGCGTCGTAGCGGTCTTCGTGTGCCACGTAGGTCATGGTCTTTTTCTTTCCGTTCGTTGTATCGGTAGTTTTGGACGCCGTCTCAGACCGAGGTCTCGGCGAGGTACCTTCCGGGCACCGCCGACAACAGCGTCCGCGTGTAGGGGGCCTGCGGGTCCGCGAAAATGTCCGGTACCCGCCCGGTCTCGACGATTCGGCCGCGGCTCATGACGGTGACGTCGTCGGCGATCAGGCGCACCACTCCCAGGTCGTGGGTGATGAACAGGTAGGTGAGGCCGAACTCGGCCTGCAGGTCGACGAGCAGTTGCAGGATTTGGGCCTGTACGGACACGTCCAGCGCGGAGACGGCTTCGTCGAGCACGAGGATGCGGGGATCGGCGGCCAGTGCCCGGGCGATCGCGATGCGCTGGCGTTGGCCGCCGGACAGTTCGGCGGCCTTGCGGTGTAGGTGAGCGGATTCCAGGGCGACCGCGTCGAGCAATTCGAGCACGCGTGCGCGGCGGCGGCGCCGATCCTCCTCGAGGCCGAACGCCGCCAGCGGCTCGGCGACGATCTGTTCGACAGTGAATCTCGGGTTCAGCGAGGAGTACGGGTTCTGGTAGACGAACTGGATCCGGCGGCGAACCGGGCGCAGTTTCCGCCCGGGCAGATGTCCGATCGATTCACCCTCGAGGCGTACGTTGCCGGCGTCGGGCTCGGTCAGTCCCAGCGCGATGCGCGCCAACGTCGACTTCCCGGCACCGGACTCGCCGACTACGGCGTGGGTGCGACCGGCGACCACGTCGAGGCATGCATCGTCGACCGCGGTGAACTCGGTCGGTTTCGCGCCGGCGACGCGCACGGCGTACCGCTTGGTGACGTGTTCGAGGCGCAGGATCGGCTCGCCGACCGCCGCAGCGGGATGCGCCGCCGCCACAGCCTCCACGTGCGGCGAGTGTCGGAGGCGCCGACTGTGCGACGACGGTGCGGCCGCCACGAGTGCTCGGGTGTAGTCCACGGCAGGCCGGTCGATGACGCGGCGCGTGACGCCCTGTTCGACCACCCGTCCGTTCTGCATGACGATCAGCCGGTCGGCGCGATCGGACGCAACCCCAAGATCGTGGGTCACGAGCAGGATGCCGAGCCCCAGATCGTTCCGCAGAGCGGTGAGGTGGTCGAGAATCGTCTTCTGCACCGTCACGTCGAGCGCGGAAGTCGGCTCGTCCGCCACGAGGAGCTTCGGGTCGCTGGCGAGAGCGATCGCGATGAGTACCCGCTGCTTCATGCCGCCCGACAGCTCGTGCGGGTAGCGCTCGTAAACGCGCTCGGCGTCCGCGAGGCCCGCCAGTTGTAGTTTCTCGACGGCGAGGCTTCGCGCGACGTCCGTTGGTGCCCGGCGGTGCAACCGGATCGCCTCGAGAACCTGGACGCCCACCCGCTTGACGGGGTTGAGCGAGGTACCCGGATCCTGCGGGACGAAGCCGACGAACGGACCGCGGAGCCTGGACAGGCGCCGGTCGCTCCACCGGGTGGTGTCCTCGCCACCGAGACGGACGGTACCGGAGTCGATCCGGGCCGACCGCGGCAGCAGCTTCAGTGCCGCATGGATCGTGGTGCTCTTTCCCGACCCGGATTCGCCGACGATCGTCACGAACTCCCCCGGGTAGACGGACAACGACACGCCGCGCACGGCGTCCTTGCGGCGGCCGAGCGTGCCACCGTAGCTCACACGCAGGTCGTCGACGGCGAGCAGGGGGCCCGCGCCGGAAACGATTGCCGGGCCCGGCCCGGTGATGTCGGTGCTCATGATCACTTCCCCAGCGACTTGCTAATGCGATTGGTGGACAGCACGACCAGCGCAATGACAATGCCCGGAAGGATGGAGATCCACGGGTACGTCGCGAGATAGTCGCGGCCCTCGGACACGGCCAGGCCCCACTCGGGTTGCGGCGGCGGGGCACCATACCCGAGAAAGCCGAGTGCGGCGACGGCGAGGATCGCCGCGCCGCATTCGAGGGCGGCCAGCGACAGCACCGCGGACGCGGAGTTGGGAAGGACGTGCCGCAGCATCACGCGCCCGAATCCCGCCCCCGATCCGTACGCGGCCTCCACGTAGTCGCTCTGGACGACCTTGAGGACTTCCGAGCGCATTACCCGAGCGAACGCTGCGATAGCCGAAATGCCCACCGCCAAAGCAATGTTCATGGTTCCGTACCCCAGGGCGGTGACCACGGTCATGGCGAGCAGCAAGCCGGGGACCGCCAGCAGCACGTCGACGAATCGCATGACGACGCTGTCGGTACGGCCGCGGACGAAGCCGCTGAGCAGTCCGACGGCCGAGCCCACGACGAATCCGACCAGCACGGCCAGCAGCGTCGCCGACAGCGTCGCGGACGTTCCGTGAATCAAGCGCGCCAACAGGTCCCGTCCCAGCCGGTCGGTACCGAACGGGTGGGCGAGACTCGGCGGCGCGAAACTGGCGTCCGGGTCGCCGTCGAACGGGCTCTTCGCGGTGAACCAGGTGGGGGCGAGCGCCCACAGGATCGCGGTGACGACGACCAGCCACGCCGCGACCAGTCCCGGGGCACGCACCACAGCGGTCGCGACGCGACGAACCGTCGCCGGGCGCCGACGCTCGTCGTGGTTGCGCTCCGGCGCAGACACCGTCGCCGGCGGAGCGATCTCGAGTGTGGTCACGGCATTTCCTCCGGGTCAGCTCGCCAGTACCCGCGACCGAAGCCGCGGATCGAGGATCGGGTACACGATGTCGACAAGGAAGTTGACGACGACGAACACCAGCGCCGCGAACACGACCACGGCCTGGACCAGCATGACGTCCTGAGTGCTCACCGCCGTCTCGGTGAGCCGGCCCAGCCCCGACCGGGAGAAGACCGTCTCGACGATTACGGCCCCCGCCAACAGGTTTCCGAAGGTCAGTCCGGCGATGGTGAGTGCGGGCAGGCTCGCGTTCTTGAGCACCTCGCGGACGAGGACCCACGACCGGGTGGCGCCCTTGGCTACCGACACCGTGACGTAGGGCGCGTGCAGCCCAGATCGGATGTTCTCGATGAGCAGTTGCGCGATCGGCGCGGACACGGGGATCGCCAGGGTCACCGCCGGCAGCACGAGCGAGGCGGCCCCGTCGTTGCCGATCGGTGGGAACCAACGCAGCTGGAACGAGAACACCTGCAGGATAGCGAGCCCGACGAGAAAGACGGGAACGGACACTCCGGCAGCGGGCAGAGCGGTGACGGCATTGGCGAGCCATTGCTTGCGGACGGAACTGGCGGCGAATGCGATCGCGAATGCGAGCACCACCGCAATCGTCAGCGCGGCGGCCGCCAGGATCGCGGTCTGCGGCAACGTTTCGAAAATCATCGACCACACATCCCGCCCGGTACGCGTCGACGTTCCGAAGTCGCCCTGAACCGCGTCGAACAGACGGGTCGCGTATTGCATGATCACCGGCTGGTCGAGTCCGTAGTACTCCCGCGCCTCCGCCCGGTCCTCCGCCGAGACCAGTTCGGCCTCGTTGGGGTCGAACATGAGATCAACTGTGTCGTACGGCAGGACGTACAGGAGGACGAACGTGATCGTGTAGGCGGCCCAGATCACGAAGATCGACTGACCGAGCTTGGACAGAACGTACCGCGTCATGATCAGCCCTGTTCGATCCAGGTGTCGTAGAACACGTTGCGGGACTGTGCTTCGTAGCGCACGTTGTGCACGTGCGGCGCCGCTGCGGTGACCTGCGTGGGGTTGTAGACCGGCACCGACAATACCTGGTCGAACAGGACGAACTCCTGCGCCGCCTTCGCGGCCGCCGCCCGCCTGCCCGGGTCCAGTGTCTCGTTGACTGCACGGAAGGTGTCGACGGCCTTTTGATAGGCCAAATCGTTCTGCTGGATCTTGGAACTGTTGGTGTAGAGCGGCGAGTAGGTCTGCTCGAGGACGGCCACGTCACCACGGCTGGTGTTGAACACCTGGATGTTCCACTTGCCCGTCTGCTTGGATGCTGCGGTGTAGTCCGGAATGGGCAGCACCTCGAGCTGGAGCTCGATCCCGATCTTGCGCAGGTCCTGCTGGATCTGCTCGAAGGCGGGCTTGTTGACGACCAGGTTGTCGATGCCCAGCAGGTTCAGCGACAGTCGCCGACCTTGCGGATCGACACGGATGCCGTCGGCGCCGACCTTCCAGCCCGCGTTGTCGAGAACCTTCTTCGCCCGCTCCTGATCCTCGACCAGGCGGTCGCCGAAGTCGAAGTAGCCCGGTACTCGCTCCGAGATGATCGAGGACGACAGCTTGTAGCTGTCCGTGAGCACCGTCTTGCGGATCGCATCTCGGCTCCACCCCAACGACACCGCTTCGCGGACGGCGCGATCGGTGGTCGGGAACACGTCGGTCTTGAAGTCGAACGCGATGTCGCGGCCCGGGATCAACTGGGGGACGATGCGGTATCCCTCGGCCGTCAAGGGTGCTTCGTCGGCGATGTTGACGTCGAGGATCGCGTCGACTTCCCCGGCGCGCAAGGCTCCGCTGCGCACACTCGCCTCCGGGATCACGCGTATCTCGACCCCGTCGAGATACGCGTCCCCGTTGTGTCCGCGCGACGCCGGTGCCCAGTTGTAGCCCTCCCGCTTGGTCAGCACGGTTTTCTCCTGATAGACGTGATCGGAGACGTAGAACGGGCCGGTGGTGACGATGTTCTCCGGCAGTGCGCGCTGTTCCCTGGTCAGCTGCAGGGTCGAGTGCCCGACGATTCCGGAGAAGTAGTGCGACAGTGCCTGGAGGAAACCGGCATTGGGCTTGTCGAACGTCACCTTTGCGGTGTAGGGGTCGATCACCTCGGTCCCGGTGTACCCCACCCAGTACGCGGTGACCGGAACGATGCCGAGTTCCTTGTTGCCGAACCCGAGCAGATCGAAGTTCTCCTTCACGGACGTGGCATCGAACGCGGTGCCGTCAATGAAAGTGACGTCGTCGCGGAGATGGAACACGAATTCGGTGACGGAGTCGTTGACGTCCCAGGACACGGCGAGCCACGGCTCGAGTGCACCGGTCTCCGGGTTCTGGTAGACGAGCTTGTCGGAGATGTTGCTGGTGATCAACGACTCCGGGTACGAGCTCCCCGAGTGCGGATCGAGATTGGCCGGTGCGTCGAGCACCGCGAAGCGCAGGGTCCCGCCGGAGACGGGCGTCCCGCCGTCGTCGGTCGTCGAGGTGACCTGTGGCGAGGCGGCGCATCCTGCCAAGATCGCGGTCGCCGCGGCGATCACGATCACAGCCGCGGCGCGGACCCGGAATCGTCGACTCATCGAGCTGTAACTCCTTGTTCTCAAAAGGGAAGCGTTGTTCCTGCTGCCCGGCGCGGGCAGCATCCGGGTCGGGGAGGACCTCCGAACGCGGCCGGTGTACGGCACGGCAAGGTCGGGAGAAACGGGGGTCGGATGCAGGCGGTCAGCGACAACACCGGTG